>DHLV01000207.1:0-13454 GCA_002405445.1 Flammeovirgaceae bacterium UBA4659
GATTACCCCATGAGCTACCTCGAGTTTTTTGGGACACTCTCAGGCGCAGTGGCAGTGTGGCTGTCGGCAAAAGAAAAGGTTTGGAGTTGGCCTATCGGCCTCATCAATGTAACGTTATTATTCTTCCTGTTCTTTCAAGTGCAATTGTACCCCGATATGTTCTTGCAGGTTTTCTTTTTTATTACCAACCTGATGGGCTGGTGGCGGTGGACGCACCCCGCCAGAGCGGAAGAAAACAAAAAACATCAATTGAAGGTCACGCGCATCAGCCTCCGGGAGTTCATTTTGTTTTCGTCAGTTGGCGTTACCGGCACTATTGTTTTTGGTTTGTTTGCCACGCGTTTGCACGAGTGGTGGCCGGGTGTTTTCAGCTTGCCAAGTGCATTTCCATTTGCCGATTCGTTTGTCACCATGATGAGCATTGTTGCCACTTACTTGATGGTGCAAAAGAAAGTGGAGTGCTGGCTGGTTTGGATTTTGGTGGATGTGGTGGCGTGCATGTTGTATTTTTCAAAGGGTATCTATCTATTGGGTATCGAGTATGTGGTGTTTTGCGTTTTGGCTGCCTTTGGTTTTTGGAATTGGCGCCATGTGAGTTTTCAAACGGCTGCCGGTTGAGTATGGTGAAATTGATTTGTTTATACGGCCCTGAAAGCACGGGCAAATCGGTGATGGCACAACAGCTGGCAGCCCTTTACCATACCGAATGGGTGCCCGAAGTAGCGCGCGAGTTTGTTTCAAGCAACCATTTCACAACAGCAGATATCATCAACATTGCACATGAGCATGTGAGGCGCATCGAAGAAAAAAAGAAAACGGCTAATCGTTTTCTCTTTTGCGATACCGACATCATCACCACACAAATCTATTGCAACCACTACCTACACACAGTGCCACCTGTTTTGTTTGAATTGGAACGGCAAGTGAAATTTGATGCTTACTTTTTGTTTGATGTTGATGTGCCCTGGGTAGCCGATAACATGCGCGACCTTGCTCACATGCGCAGCCAAATGCTTGAGGTTTTTAAGTACGAACTTGAGAACAGGGGCTTACCCTATACGTTAGTTCAAGGTAACTGGTCGCAAAGACGGGAGATCGTTCAACAAAAACTACAAACATTGAATTGATCACCGTCTTTCTAGAAGCCATCTCAAAAATACATCACCATGTCAGGTTCGGACTGTCGAAACCGGGTTTCAGTACCGAATAGCCTTCGCCAAGCCTGCCTGGCAGGCTGTCTCAGGCTGACAATTTAAAATTGATTTTTGAGACGGCTTCTAGCATTTTTTCTATTTTTGCGCCCACTGTGAAAAAGCCGATCGCCACTGCCAAAAAGTATCTGAAGCCACTTTCGTGGATGGCAGTTGTGTTGTTTTTGTTTTTGATTCCGTGCCAGCAGCTCAGCAGCAAGGTGCTTGAGGATGCGCCTGAATTAGAAGAATGTTGCCTGACGGTTGACCAAGTAGAAAACTTCTCCGAGTTTAAGACCGCTGAAACGAATGGTGCTGCCGAGCACTCCAATGAAGCCGTTTGGTTGAAGTGCGATCAACCCATGCAGGCTATTTTTCAAAATCAAGAGCCATTCCGCCATTCGGGTGCTTCAACGTACAAAATCCCACGCACCATTTTATTCAAAGTGTTTAGAATCTGATCGATACCGGCACGGGTATCATTTCTCACATCAGATAGTAATTAAACATGAAAAATATTTTCTTGGCATTTATTGCCATGGCAGCCTGCGTGTGCTGCCGCAGCCAGAGCCTGGATTCTACCGGGCAATTGGCTTACAAAGAGGATCGGCATTGGCCGCGCAAGGGAAAACTTACGCTGCACGGCTACTTTGACTTTATGTATGCAGCCGCATTACAAGACCCCAATCGGGCCACGTCAGTTGACTTTGGCCGCAGGCAGTTCACCAGCTCACCACTCTACTCAGATAAGTTCACACTCCCCTATGCGTATGTCGGTTCAACTTACGAGATCAACCAACTTACCCTGCGCCTGGCCTTGCACATGGGCGACATTGTAGAGTCGCTGTATGCGCAGGAGTTGGAATCCATGCGCATGGTGCGCGAGGCGAGCCTCCACTACCAGTTCACAAAAAAGTTTTCGATGGAGGCGGGCATCTTCCCCTCGCTTTACGGTTTCGAAATCTTTTTGAGCAAAGAAAACCTGCATGCCACCCGCGGGTACATTGCTGACTTTGCCCCCGATTATGAAGCCGGTGTGCGTTTTAAGTACCAGATCAACAACGAGTGGTCGGCTCGCGTCATGCTCCTCAATGGCTGGCAAGAGGTGAAAGACTCCAACGGCAAGAAGGCGCTGGGGTTTGTGGCGCAATACGACAACCACAAGAGCACGTTCTTCAATCTGGGAATATATCTGGGTGATGTGCGCGACATTGGCGAGCCTTTCTCGCGCCACCGGGTATACCACAATATTTTTTTGAAGCATGTGCACGGGCGATGGACGTTGGTGCCCATGCTGGATTTTGCAGCACAACTGCAAAGCGAAGACAGCAACAAAGAGTTGTGGATGTGGGCACCGGCATTTTCAATTCGTTACAAGGTATCCGACAACTGGGGAGTGGCGTCCAGGTGGGATATGGTGCATGATCCGCAAAACATGATACCGGAGTTGAATGGCAAACTGGTAACGCCAAGTCTGATTACCCAGGCAAATAACCCCAATGGGTGGCAGTCAAATAGCGTTACGCTCACGCTCGAGCGCATTCTCAGCGAAAACTTCACCATTCGTATGGAAAGTAGGTACGCATTAAGCAAAGATGCGCTATTTTTGGCCGGCCCAACGAATTTGGTCAATGATGATGGATACATACTCATTTCAATGGCCGCAAACTTCTGATGCATGATCGATAAACTCATCGTATTTAGCGTACGCAATAAACTCTTTATCGGGCTTTTGGTATTAAGCCTGGTTGCCTGGGGAAGCTATTCGTTATCAAAGCTGCCCGTAGATGCGGTGCCGGATGTCACCAGCAACCAGGTGGACGTTATCACCAACAGCCCCAGCCTGGCTGCTTTGGAAATAGAGCGCTTCATCACGGCTCCGCTGGAAATGGCCATGTCCAATATTCCCGGTCTGGTAGAGGTGCGATCTGTCTCCAAGTTCGGGCTGTCTGTTGTGAAGTTGGTTTTCGATGACGACACCGATGTGTACTGGGCTCGCCAGCAGGTATTTGAACGGCTGGAGGCGGTGAAAGCTGACATACCGCAAGAGTTGGGCAAGCCGTATATGGGGCCAGTCTCAACCGGGTTAGGAGAGGTTTTTCAGTATATCATACGCCCCAGAGATGCGAACGACAGGTCTTTTTCGCTCACCGAAATCCGCACACTCCAAGATTGGGTCATCCGCAGGCAACTGCTTGGCATCAAAGGCATTGCAGAGGTGAGCGGTTTTGGCGGGTATAAAAAGGAATACCAGGCAACGCTGAAACTAGAACGCATGCGCGCCCTGGGCATAACCATCGATCAATTGTATGATGCACTCAGCACGGGCAACAGCAATACGGGCGGTGCCTACATCGAAAAAGATAACAAGGCCTATACCATTCGGGGTATCGGTTTGGCCACTACCCTGGATGAGATCGGCAACACTGTCATCAGGGTTAACAACCGCATCCCTATTTTGGTGAAAGATGTGGCCGATGTTGATTTTGGCCACAGTATCCGCTACGGTGCGATTACCGTCAACGGTGAGGGTGAACAAGTGGGTGGCATCATTATGATGGTGAAAGGAGAAAACGGAAGCGCGGTGATCAGGCGCATCAAAGAGCGCATGAAGATCATTCAGGCCCGCCTGCCCGAGGGGTTGGTGATTGAACCCTTTATCGACCGCGAGAAAATTGTTTCCAAAGCAATTAAGACTGTAGGCACCAACTTGGTAGAGGGAGCTTTGATTGTGGTGCTGGTGATACTGGCATTTTTGGGTAACTGGCGCGCTAGTTTATTGGCTGCCTCGGTTATTCCACTTTCTATGTTGTTTGCATTTGGCCTCATGCGCCAGTTTGGTGTGGTCGGTAACCTCATGAGTTTGGGCGCCATCGATTTTGGTCTGTTGGTAGACCCTTCCATCATCATTGTAGAGTCAGTAGTTTTCTTTCTCGCTTTCGCGATGGGCAAGCACGCCAAAGAAGAAGGTATGTCGCAGGTAGAAAAGGAAGACATTATTATTGAAGCCACAAAAAAGGTAAAAAAGTCGGTGGTGTTTGGTGGATTGATTATTCTCATCGTGTACTTCCCCATACTCACCCTTACCGGCATAGAAGGAAAAATGTTTGCGCCCATGGCCAAAACAGTAAGTTTTGCCATTTTGGGTGCCATCATATTGGCGCTCACGTATGTGCCCATGATGAGTTCACTGATTTTAGAACCACCCCAATCGGCCGGGCACCATGGTTGGTCAGAGGTGGCAGTGCAGTATTTGTACCGCCTCTACGAGCCACTCATTCGGTTTGGGTTGCGAAGCCGCAATACCATTATCGCCATCGCAATCACGATCTTAGTTTCTGGTGTGGTGGCATTTAAGTTTATTGGTGGCGAGTTTATACCCAAACTTGCCGAAGGCGATCTGGTAATAGAAACCAATTTACCGGTGGGCACTTCCATGACCGAGACCATCGCGCTTAGTAAAAAAATTCAGAAGATGTTGCTTGATGCTTACCCCAATGAGATCGAACGCATCGTATCCAAAATCGGCACATCTGAGGTGCCTGTCGATCCCATGCCGATGGAAGCCCAGGAGATTGTGGTAGTACTTACCGACAAAAGCGAATGGAAAAAAGCCCATGACCAGGAGGAACTGGTGGAGCAAATTGCAGTGCTGCTGCAACGCTATCCGGGCATTGTCAACTCCATTCAGCAGCCGATTGAAAACCGTGTGAATGAGTTGATGAGTGGCGCCCGCACGGATGTGGTGGTAAAACTATTCGGCACCAGCTTAGACACCATGGTTGTGAAGGGCAATCAGATCATCAAAATCATTAAAGGGGTAGAAGGTGCTGCCGATGTGCAGGAAAATAAGATTTTTGGCTTGCCACAGATCAACATCAAGTACAACCGTGCGGCCATGGCCCGGTATGGAATTACAGTACAACAAGTGAACCGGGCCGTGCTTACGGCTTTTGCCGGTGCGCGTGCCGGTACCGTGTACGAAAATGACAAACGCTTTGATTTAACCCTTCGTTTGTCTGCTGAAGACCGGGGCAAGGCAGAAAACATTGGGTCATTGATCATGACGGACAATGAGGGCGACCCTATTCCACTAAAGGAGTTGGCAGATATTTACGAAGAGGTAGGCCCCTCTGAAATTGGGCACGAAAACCTGCAGCGGAGAATGAATATCGGCTTCAACGTGCGCGGCCGCGATCTGGAGTCTGTGGTAAATGATGCGATGAAACAGATTGGTGAAAAAGTGAATTTGCCAGCGGGTTATGTGGTAGAGTTTGGGGGCGAGTTTGAAAACTTCAGGCGCGCCAAGGCACGGCTGGCCATTGTGGTGCCCATTTCGCTGTTGATTATTTTTGGTTTGCTGTTCGCCACGTTTGGTACCGTCAAAGACAGCTTGTTAATCTACTCCGTAGTGCCACTTTCAGCTGTGGGCGGTGTGTTTTCCCTGCTCCTGCGCGGAATGAATTTCAGCATCTCCGCGGGCGTGGGCTTCATCGCCCTGTTTGGCATAGCCGTGCTCAACGGAATCCTGATCATCAGCCGATTCAACGAATTGGAACAAGAGGGCATAACCGATGTGAACGAGCGTGTATTGCAGGGCTTAAGAGATCGGTTCCGCCCTGTGTTGATGACCTCGGCCGTGGCTGCCCTCGGTTTTCTGCCCATGGCGCTCTCCACCAGCGCGGGCGCAGAGGTGCAGAAGCCCCTCGCCACGGTAGTGATTGGCGGGTTGTTTACCGCCACAATTCTAACATTGTTAATTTTGCCCGTGATCTATACATTCTTCATCAATAAGCCCAAAATGCCTAACACAAGTTTTGTTGCTGCCAGTATTGTGCTGTTGCTGTTGACCGCCCCCGCCATGGCACAGCAACACCAGCCAATTACGCTCGACAGCGCCCTGGCGTCTGCGCTCAAGAGAAACCCTGAGATGACACTTGCACAGCAGCGCATCGACCAACAAGTGGCGCTGAGGCCGGCCATGTTTAATTTGCCAACACCTGATCTGGTGTTTGAGGCACCCACCGGGCAAGACCTGCGCCCGGGATTGCTGCAGACAATCGAGTACCCGGGGGTGTACACTGCGCAGGGCCGAAGCCAGCGCGCGCGGGTACGGTTGACCGAAACAGAAAAAGACATCACCATCAACAACCTGAAGTTCCGGTTGCGAAGTGCGTACAACCAGCTGCAATACGCGTTGGCACGCACGCGCCAGTTGCAAAGCCAGGATTCAGTATATGCCGATTTGCTGAAGGTGAACGAGATACGGTACCGCGTAGGCCAAATTTCGTCTTTAGAGAAAATCAACGGTGAGTCGCAATACAAGCGGATACAATACACCTTAAAAGTTTCGCGCAACGAATTGCGCAATGCCAAGTACCAGTTTAATTTGTTGATGGGTCGCCCGAACGACACCACGTATATCCCGGCAGAAGAGTTGAAGAAGAGCGCTTACATTTTTGAGTTTACACCGGTAGATACTTCATATATCTCAAACAACCCGCTGCTCGATTACAGCTATCGCAACGTGGCACTCAACAAAAACCTGTTGAAAGTAGAGCGCAGACGAAGACTGCCGGGCCCCGTGCTTGGATATCTCAACCAAGGCACACCCGATACAGGATTGCAGCCACGCCTGCGGTTGGGTATCACGTTGCCGGTTTGGCAATGGGTGTTTCAGGCAAACGTCAATGCGGCAAAAAAAGGAATTCAAATCGCCCAAACGCAGCAACAGCTTACAGCCTATCAACTGAACACCGAGTATGCACGGGCCCAGGCTGATTTCAGGCAGTTCAGAGACAACGTAAACTATTTTGAAACGGTGGGCCTTACCGAGGCCGCTGAAATATTGCGCAATGCGCGCGAAAGCTTCCGTTTGGGCAGCATCACCTACTACCAGTACCTGCAAAACCTGGAGCTTTCGTACACCATCAGGCAGAATTATCTGGAGACTTTAAAGAATTACAACCAAGCAGTCATCAACCTTATTTACCTGAAGGGCGAATGATGCGGAAAATAACATAGACATGAAAAATTTTTACTTTCTCATATTGTTGTCAATATTGTTTGCCTGTGGAGGTAACAAGCCCACGGCCATCACACCCGATGAAAATACCACTGCGGTGGAAATTGCTGACAGCTCGCTTGCTTTGATGGATGTGCAACTGACACCGCCCGAAATCAAGTTGGTCGAGTCGAGCATCTATTTGTCTGGCAAGGTGATGGCGATGCCCAACTTCCGCGCATCGGTGAGCACCGACATTGCCGGCAAAGTCAATAAAATCATGGTGCGCGAGGGTACTTACGTGAGAAAAGGCCAGGGTTTGATGACGCTGCGCAGTATGGAGGTGATTGAGTTGCAGAACCAGTTTTTTGAGGCAAGGGCACAGCAGGATTTTCTGCGATTGGAGTACACGCGCCAGGAAGAACTCATCAAAAGTAAAATTGGCGCTTTGGTTGATTTTCAAACCACCGAATCCAAATTGCGTGCAGCCGAGAGCAAAGTAAATGCGCTGGAAGCCAAGTTGATGCTGTTGGGTTTCACCAGAGAATTTATCAACAACCCGCAGGTAGCCACCGATGTGGTAATTGTAGCACCTATCGATGGATATATCTTTAAGCTACCGGTGCAAATTGGCATGCTGGCCACAACCGATGAAACGCTGGCCGAAATCGTCAACAACAAAGAGCTGATGGCCGATGTGTTTGTGTACGACAAAGATTTAGACAACATCAGCGAAGGGCAAACAGTGGAGATTGATTTTATCACCCACAGTTACCCTTCGGTGGTGGGTACCGTGGCACACATATCACGCGCCATCGATCCGGCAACAAAGGCAGTTACCGTGCATGTAAAATTCAATGCCCCGCCCGACAAACTGGTGTTGCCAGACATGAGCGTGCGCTGCGTAGTGGTGAAAAGAGAAAGCCTCAAGCCAAGGCTCACTGTGCCGCTCGCGGCAATCCTGCACGAGGAAGATCATCATTTTGTGTACCTCACATTTCCTGCACAGAACAAAAACAAAGAAACCAACCTTCAAAAATATCGTGTGTCGCTGGGCAACCAAAATGAGAAGTTGGTTCAGATTGCTTTTGCGAATGAGCCCACAGGTGAGTACCGCATCGTGACAAAAAATGTGATGATCGTGGAAAACGAACGCAAGAAGAAGAGCGGGATGGTGATGGAGTAAAAGTGCCTGGCCAGGTGCCGAAATGGCTTCTCAAGACTCTACCCACAGGTCAGCAAATCATTTTCTTACTTTTTCGCAGATCGCATCAGCATACTTTTTTGCTTTTGTTGCGGCATCAACCCCGGCCCATGGCTGTGGGCAGCATCTCAATGTGAAAACCTGCCAATCAACATCACAAGCGCAGATTAGCCATTTTGCCACTCAGTTCTGATTTTGCGATATCAGTCATTCAATAGAAATTTCTGCCGGATAACCTTGGTTTAAGTAAATTTGCCTTTTCTATGGCCGACATCATCCAACTTTTACCAGACTCCATCGCCAATCAAATTGCGGCTGGCGAAGTGGTGCAAAGGCCTGCCTCTGCTGTAAAGGAATTGATGGAAAACAGCATCGATGCCGGGGCAACGCACATCAGGGTTATTGTGAAAGACGCGGGCAAATCGCTGCTGCAAGTAATTGACAACGGCAAAGGCATGAGCGAAACGGATGCGCGCATGAGCTTAGAACGGCATGCCACTTCAAAAATTCGTAAGGCCGAAGATTTATTTCAGTTGCGCACCATGGGCTTCCGTGGGGAGGCACTTGCTTCTATCGCGGCTGTGTCGCAGGTGGAGATAAAAACCAGATTGGCAGACCAGGAGTTGGGCACGTTACTTTTGGTGGAAGGCTCTGACGTGAAAAGGCAGGAGCCTGTTGCATGCGAAAATGGGACAAGCATCAGCGTCAGGAATTTGTTTTTCAATATTCCTGCCCGCAGAAACTTTTTGAAGTCCAATTCGGTGGAGATGCGCCATGTCATCGATGAGTTTTTTCGCCTGGCCCTGGCAAATCCGCACATTGGGTTAAGTTTACTGCAAGGCGATGAGGTGGTGTATGATCTGCCTGCCGCTAAACTGAGCCAGCGCGTGGTGGCGTTGTTCGGTAAAAATTACCAACAGCAACTGGCACCCAGTCAGGAACAAACCTCGCTGGTCAAAATTACCGGCTACGTGGGCAGGCCAGAGTTGGCCAAAAAAACCCGTGGCGAACAGTTTTTTTTCGTCAACAGCCGCTACATCAAAAATAATTATTTGCACCATGCCGTGATGAGCGCCTACGAGGGACTGTTGCCCGACAACAGTTTTCCTTTTTATGTGCTCATGCTCGAGATAGACCCCCGGCACATTGACGTCAATGTACACCCCACCAAAACCGAAATTAAATTTGATGACGAGCGAGCCATTTATGCCGTGGTATGGTCGGCAGTAAAGCAGGCGCTGGGTGCCCACAACCTCGTACCCGCCATCGATTTTCATGCCGATGTAAACCTCACCAGCAAACTTTCTGAAAAGAAGTTGACGAATGAGCAATATTTTGAAGAACAGTTTGCTACATCTATTAATCAATCGAACTTAAAACACTGGGAGAAGATGTTTGATCTCGAGAGCAACTCCAGGCTATTTGCACAGCCTGCTCGGCCATCAGAGTTGATTTTTGAAAGCGCCATCAACCAGCCCAACGAGCCGCATTTGAACACGGTGGATGAGGGCGGGATTTTTCAACACCAACAAAAGTACATCGTTCGGGCAGGGCGTAATGGCTTGATGATTATTGACCAACAAGCGGCACATGAACGTGTTTTGTTTGAGAAGTATCTGCTGCAGCTACGGTCAAAGCCGGGGCACAGCCAACAGAGTTTGTTTCCGCAAACCGTGGCGTTGGCGGCAGCAGATTTTGCCTTGGTGCTGGAAATGGAAAAGGAGATAACGGCACTGGGTTTTCGTTTTGAGGTGTTCGGGAAAAATTCCCTTTTGGTTTCTGGCTTGCCGGCAGATGTAAAGATGGGTGAGAAAGAATTGTTTGAAGGCTTAGTGGAGCAGTTTAAGAAGAGCCAGGCGGAATTAGAGTTGCCCTTGCAAGAGGGTTTAGCCCGCGCGATGGCTAAACGCACGGGGTTGCGCAGCGGTCAGAAACTGACGGTGGAGGAGATGGAAGCATTAGCTCAGAGTTTAATGGCTTGCAACATTCCAAATTTTTCTCCCGAAGGCAACCCAACATTTTTCACCCTGAATACGTCTAAGATAGAAAGTTACTTTAACCGATAGGTAATAGCATATGTTCAATATCACGCCCGTTGTCCGATCTTTGATAATCATCAACATTGTGGTCTTCATCTTACAGTTGTTGCTTAAGAATTTGTACACGATTCAAATTGGTGGGGAAACCTTTGCGTTGGGGTTAACACAATTGATGTCTTTATGGGACCTTTCGACTCCACTATTCAAGCCATATCAGTTCTTCACGTATATGTTTGCACACAGCCCTACTTCGTACTTCCACATCATATTTAACATGCTTGCATTATCATCTTTCGGTCCTATTCTCGAAAATTACCTAGGGGATCGCAAATTCCTATTTTTTTATGTAGCGTGCGGAATTGGTGCAGGGTTGATTTATGGGTTGACCTATTTCTTTGTTTCGCCTCAAGCCGCTGGTCCAATGCTTGGAGCCTCTGGGGCTATATATGGGATTTTGATGGCGTTTGGTTTGATGTTTCCTGAACTTGAGATTATGCTGCTCTTTCCGCCAATTCCCCTCAAAGCCAAATACATGGTTTTTGTTATGGGCCTCTTAACCTATGCCATGGATCAATCTGGTCGTGTGGCCCATTTGGCACATTTTGCGGGGGCATTTGTTGCCTTCATTATAATAACTTACTGGCGAAAAACAGGAAGATAGAAATCAATTATTTTTGCAATAAGCTGAACACCAACCTGTGCTAAACGAATTCAAAGACGCCTTCCGCAAGCCCAATAACGCCCACGTGCAGTTGATCATCATCAACGTAGTGGTGTTTTTGGTTTTAGGTGTCTTGTTCGTGGTACTTACCGCTTCTCAAAATGGCGAACTGTTTCGTGCAATTCACAACCAGTTTTCAATTCCTGCACCATTTTTAGAGTTTGCACGCAAGCCGTGGACAATGATTACCTACGCTTTTGTTCATGACTTATCTGGGATACTCCACATCTTATTTAATATGCTTGTATTTTACTGGTTTGGTAAACTGTTTGTTGAATATCTCGGCAGCGATAAGTTGGTGGCGGTGTATGTTTTGGGTGCGTTAGCTGGTGCACTATTCTATTTGCTCGTATATAACTTTATTCCGTTTTATAAGGGCATGACACCTGCCGATGGTATGGTAGGTGCCTCAGCTGCGATTTATGCAGTAATGGTTGCCATTGCTACTTTGTTGCCAGACTATACTTTCTTCCTGTTGTTTTTTGGGCCTGTTCGAATCAAATACATTGTGTTGGTATACATCGTGATTTCTTTTTTGGGATCTGTCGGGACAAACGCAGGTGGCAACATCGCGCATCTCGGTGGCGCACTCATCGGGTTTATCTATACCAAGCAATTGCAGGTGGGCATCAACTGGGGCAGTTGGATTACCGCGGTGGTAGATGCGGTGAAGTCGCTGTTTGGATCCAAGCCGAAAGTGAAGGTGACCTACCGCAAAGAAGAAAAGCGTTCACAAAAGAAGGATGCGCCAAAGTTTTCGCGCGCCACGCAAGAAGAAATTGATGTCATCCTCGATAAGATTTCCGAGCGCGGTTATGAGAGCCTCTCCAAAGAGGAGAAGGACAAGTTGTTCAACGCAAGCAAGAAGTGATTACCCGATCATCTTTGCTATCGCAAAAGCTGCTGCTGCGGCTACGGCACCGATCAATGTTACACGCAGTGTGCCTTTTAACAAAGGTTGGCCGGTGAGTTTACTTTTGATCAATCCAAAGGAAATCAAACATAGCAACGTAATGACAGAAGAGTAAACAAGCCCTTCTTCGGCAGAGGTTGTGAAGAAATAGGCGCTGAGTGGGATCATCCCGCCTACAATATAGCTCGCGGCAATGATGAAGGCACTCTGCATGGCTCGGTTTTCGTCAGGTTTTTCCAAACCGAGTTCAAACCTCATCATAAAATCTACCCACTCTTTGGGGCGCTTCGCCATTTCGCGGGCAATCTTTTCCTGTAACTCTTCGCTGATGCCGTATTTCTCAAAAATCTCTTTCGTTTCTTTGATTTCTATTTCGTGCTTGTGTACAATCTCATCGTACTCGCGCTTCTCTTCCGATTCGTAGTGTTCAATTTCCGTGCGCCCTGCCAGGTAGCCACCCAGTCCCATGGCAATTGAGCCTGCGGCAATCTCTGCCAGCCCCGCAGTGATGACGATGTGAGTGGAGTTCGGTTCAGCACTTAACGCCCCGCTCAAACCTGCCGCCAGTGCAAACGGCACTGTTAGCCCATCGCTCATGCCAATCACAAAATCGCGCACTTTCTCTGAACTCTGAAAATGTTCTTCCATGGCCCAAAGGTCGTAAATGTAAATTAGAATTTAGAATTTAGGAGTCAGAATTTAGGAGTTCGTTGCGGTAGAGCTGGTAGCCGGCCAACTGCTTACTGCCTGCTGCCTGCTTTCTGAGTAGCCTCTTGAAAATACGTTAAGAGCGAATTGAGAATTAATCCCGAATTGGAGGAGTACATGATATCCTTATGCTTTTCGTTGTAAACTGCCAGCAGGTCAAAGAACTTTTCCTCATTTATTTTGAAACGTGCCATAATTTCGTCTTTCAGATCCGAATCGTTGATCATTTCCATGTATACACGTACCTTTTCGTTTTCAGCCATAATCTTGGCCAGCTTGCGTTTTTCTTTTTCTTGTTTGGAAAAATAGGAGAAGTTAACGCCCACTCCCCCTTGGGGCGAAAAACCGGCCGCTTTCAACGGTTTTGCACTTTGCAGCGTGGGTGAGGTAATGTATCGCTCATTCAACAACATGAAACGATCTTTCACTACCACTTCTTTCAGCAGGATGCTTTCTTCGCGCATGCGAACGAACATGGTCTCTTCCTCCAAGTAAACCGGAAGTTTTTCGCGGGCGTACCCTATGTATGTAAAAATTAATGTGTCGCGTTCTGTAGCCAAAATGGTGAACACGCCATTATTGTTGGTAGATGTGGCGCGGTTAGTACCTTTTACAAGCACATGAACCCCCGCAAGGTTGGTCAGCGAGGAAGAATCAACAACAATGCCTTTTATT
>DHLV01000207.1:13610-16177 GCA_002405445.1 Flammeovirgaceae bacterium UBA4659
CAATGAGATGATGGCAAAAACCAAAAAAAGCAACCGTATCCTAACCGACATGCTGCAAAATATGAAGTATTGATGAATTGGTCGGCACTTTAGTTGTGAAGATGTTTGCAAATGTTGGTGACGCCAATTGAATGAGTCTATCCCTTATTCGCCAGCTGTCCACACGCGGCATCAATGTCTTTTCCACGGCTTTTGCGAATGCGTGTGGTAATGCCATTGCTTTCCAACAAGTGCATATACATATCTAATACTTTGTCATCCGCTTGTTGAAACTCGCCTTCGTCAATAGGATTGTATTCGATAAGATTTACTTTAGACGGAACTAATTTGCAAAATTTGAGTAGGGCGCGTGCATGTTCTTCTGTATCATTCACCCCTTTCCATACAACATATTCGTACGTAACCTTGCTCTTCGTTTTTTGATACCAATATTTTAAAGCCTCACCCAACTCTTCCAGCGAGTTGGTATCGTTGATGGGCATAATGGAAGAACGTGTTTTGTTAATTGCAGCATGTAGTGAAACGGCTAAATTGAATTTTACACCATCATCTGCCATTTTCATAATCATTTTTGCAACACCAACAGTGGATACCGTAATGCGCTTGGTGGCCATGCCCAACCCTTTTTGATTGGTTATTTTATCAATGGCCGCAATCACGTTGTTGTAATTCAAAAGCGGTTCGCCCATACCCATAAAAACAATGTTCGTCAATGGTCGGCCAAAAAACATTTCTGCCTGCTCTTTGATGGCCACCACTTGGTCGTAGATTTCATCCGGACTAAGATTGCGTTGGCGTTTCAATCGTGCGGTAGCGCAGAATTTACACGCAAGACTGCACCCCACTTGTGAGGACACACAAGCCGTTATCCTTTTTTCGGTTGGGATGAGCACCGACTCCACCACCAATCCATCATGTAACATCACCGCATTTTTGATGGTGCCGTCTTCGCTGCGTTGCATTTTGTCAACCTTAATATGGTTGATGACAAAATTCTTTTTCAGCATTTCCCGTGTTTCGAGTGAGAGGTTCGTCATCTGCTCGAAATTCTTCGCAGATTTATTCCAAAGCCAATCGTACACTTGCTGCGCGCGAAAAGCTTTATCGCCTTGCGAAACAAAAAATTCTTTTAACTCATCGAGCTTGAGTTTGCGGATATCGCGAGGGGTGATTGTTTCGGTCATTGTCGCCTTCATATCAAAATCTATTTCACCCTCGAAAAAACTTTCACCTCACAATCTTTCAATGCGTCATGTATTTTTAAGGTAGTCTCAGAAAGTTCGTCAATAATAAACCGTTGCGTGATAATGCCCGATTTAGAATCCAGCAACTGAAGTTCTTTGTCCTTTACGGAATACTTGAAGGATGTTAAACTTGCGCCTTTCTTTTTACCCTTCGAAAAAATCCCTTCTTCACCCGTGCCTTTCTTCTCAAACTTAATGGTTTTGGCTACAGCCGTTTGTGAGCCCTTGCTCATGGATTTCTCCAGTTCTTTTTCGGTATCACTTTTTTCAAACGAAGCCGTGAAACAGGTTTTCTCTTCCGTCAATTGCCAGGTGCCAATCAGGCCTTGGCCGTAGCCCATACTTGCGGTACAAATCAAAACGATTCCCATCATCCCTTTCATACAATCATTGTTTTTGGTCTTACAAAATTAACCTATTTTGAGCCTTCATAAGCTGGTTGATGATTCGCCTTTTTATTTTACCTGCATTCTTGTGGTTGGTCTCTTGTACACCGCCAGTGGTTGAAAACGAACATTTGGTCGAAAATCTGATGAAGCGCGAACCACAAAAATTTCAGTATTTTCTCGATCACGCTGATACATTGCAAATCCAAATCATTTACACCCAAATCAACCGAGACTCAATAAACAGGCCAAACTTTAGGTCGTTTTACTTCAGGGTCGATTCCAATCGATATTTTTATCCGGCTAGCACCGTGAAGTTGCCCATGTTACTTTTGGCACTTGAAAAACTCAATTCGTTGCGAATGCAAGGAGCGAAGGTGGACAAGTTGACTCCCATGCTACATGACAGTGCCTATTCCGGACAGTTTTCTGTAAAGGCAGATACTACGGCACAAGAAGGACTTCCTTCGGTGGCCCACTACGGAAAAAAGATTTTGGTGGTAAGCGATAACGATGCCTACAATCGGTTGTATGAGTTTGTTGGGCAGCGCCAAATCAACGAGCAATTTCGTGCCAAGGGATATTTAATGAAGCTCTTCCATCGTTTAGAGAGGCCATTGACACCGGATCAAAATCGCCACACCGAGCCCGTGCGGTTTGTGCGTAACGATTCCATCATTTACCAACAGCCCATGCTCGAAAATCCAGATTCGATCGCGCCCAGAAGGCGCGTGTTGAAAGGCAAGGGTTTTATCAAAAACGACTCGCTGTTGATTCACAAGCCATTTGATTTTACCTATAAGAACGACTACCCATTGCACGAACAACAGGAAATATTAAAGGCGATACTGTTTCCGCAGTCCGTTGATCCAAAAAAGAGATTCAATATCTCAGCAGATGACCGCAGGTTTGTGATGCAGTACATGAGCCAGTTACT
>DHLV01000207.1:16320-42227 GCA_002405445.1 Flammeovirgaceae bacterium UBA4659
CCGAATGGCCACCTTACAACAAAGACACCACTCTATATGACGCCTACTGCAAATTTTTAATGTTTGGGGAAGGCCAGGATACAGTACCCAAAAACATTCGCATTTTTAATAAAGTAGGCGATGCCTACGGGTATTTGATTGACAATGCCTACATCGTTGATTTTGACAAGGGCGTTGAGTTCATTCTTTCGGTGGTCATCAACACCAATACCGATGGGATTTATAATGATGGGAAATATGAGTACAAAACGTTGGGGTATCCTTTTATGCGCGACATTGGTCAGGCCATTTACCATTACGAATTAGGTCGCAAACGTAAGTTCAAACCCAATCTAGCCGAATTTCGGTTTCAATACGATTTGCCGCGCTAACAAAATCAACAAACCGCCTTGTAACTCAGGCTGCTATCCACTAAACTTGAAGTTCATTAATCTTGTTGATTCGTATGCAAAAATCCAATGCCATCATCATCACTGCCGGGCACCTCGATTCATCTAACGGAAAAACCGCCCATGGGCTGATCCGCGGTACAGATCGTTTCAATATCATTGGTGTGATTGACGACAACCATGCTGGCAAAGACGCTGGCGAAGTGCTGGACGGCAAGAAACGCAACATACCGATTTACGCTACCATTGACGATTTTGTAAAAAATGGCAAGCAAAAAGCTGCCTATGGCATCATTGGTGTGGCTACCAAGGGCGGTGTTATTCCGGAGTCCCTGCGCGTGATACTCAAGGATGCTCTTGTACACGGCTATGGCCTGATCAACGGGTTACACGAGTACATCTCTGACATCCCCGAGTTGGCAGATTTTGCCAAGGCGCGCGGCCTGGAAATTATTGATGTACGCAAACCAAAAAAGTTCAAAGACCTTCATTTTTGGTCAGGTAAAATTAAAAACGTGCACTGCCCCAAGGTAGCCGTGTTGGGCACCGATTGCGCTTTGGGTAAGCGAACCACTTCGCGGTTTTTGGTAGAGGCCATGCGCGAAGCGGGCTTTAAAGCTGAAATGATTTACACCGGGCAAACAGGTTGGATGCAAGGCGCACGCTACGGCTTTGTTTTCGACAGCACACTCAACGATTTTATTTCGGGAGAAATGGAACACGCCATCGTGCAGTGCTGGGAAGAAGTAAAACCCGATATCATTTTTATCGAGGGGCAGTCTTCGCTGCGCAACCCCAGTGGCCCGGCCGGAGCAGAGTGGATCGTATCGGCCGATGCGAATGCTGCCGTGTTGCAGCACAACCCCGCAAGAAAGAAATACAAAGGCTTGGAAGACTACCCGGCCATTATTGCTGACGTGAAAGATGAAGTTGAGCTGATCAAAATCTATGGTGCGCCAACCGTAGCGATTACGGTGAACACCATGAAAATGAAACAGGAGGAGGCGCGCGCATGGGCGGCACAAAAAGAAAAAGAGTTGGGCATTCCAGTCATTCTGCCTTTGGAAGACACCGTAAAGCGATTGGTACCCATCTTTAAAGAGATGATAGAGAAATCAATAGCGCAGGTGTAGAGAGAGTAATTATCACCTTGCATAAGAACCCATCCTGAAAAAATAAAACCATGAAAATTAAATCCATCAAATCGTGGTCGGCAGATCTCGGAAATACCAAGCCTTACACCATCGCATTCAAAACAGTTGATGAAGTAAAAAATGCCTTTGTTGAAGTTGAATTGGAGAATGGCATTACAGGCATTGGCGCGGGTAACCCCAGCGAATATGTGACAGGCGAACATTTTGAACAATGTGCCGCAGCACTGCAGGAAAATAATATTGCGTTTTTGGTGGGGCGCGACATTCGAGAGATGCATCAACTGACTTTTGAAATTTGGCAGAAATTTCCGGCCAACCCAGCCGCAAGGGCCGCCCTCGACATTTCGTTGTACGATGCTTTCACCAAGTTCTTGAACGTACCGTTGGTTAAATTCTTGGGTCAAAAAATTAAATCGATGCCCACCTCAAACACCATTGGCATTAAGAATGTAACGGAAACATTGAAGGAGGCACAAGAATACGGAGAGCGCGGCTTTAAAGTGTTGAAAATAAAGTTGGGGATTGATTTGCAAGAAGACATCGAGCGCATTGCAAAGCTGCGCGAGAAGTTTGGAAAGAAGTTTGTCATCCGTATTGATGCCAACCAAGGGTACGATGCTGCTAAAACCATTGAGTTCTACAACAAGACCAAACATTTGGATGTAGAACTAATTGAGCAGCCACTTCCTGCCAAAGAGGTAGACACCATGCGCCAACTGCCCGCAGACATTAGAAAAATAATTGCCGCAGACGAATCACTCTTGTCACCGAAAAATGCATTGGAAATTGTGAAGCCACCGGTGGCCGCAGGTATTTTCAACATTAAGTTGATGAAGTGCGGAGGCATCAGTCAGGGATTAAAGATTGCGGAAATTGGCTTGCACGAAGGCATCGATTTGTTTTGGGGCTGCAATGACGAAAGCATTGTGAGCATTACCGCGGCACTTCACCTAGCATTTTCCTGTGCAAATACAAAATACATTGATCTTGACGGAAGCTTAGACCTAGCACGTGATGTGGTGAAAGGCGGCTTCATTTTGGAAGATGGTATCATGTACTGCTCTGATAAACCGGGCCTGGGTGTGGAGCGTCTCTAGGCTCCCTTTTAGGTTTGTCAACCGAAAAAATGTTTTGTTCCTACCGCTTGATAGGGTAAAAAATGAGCTATCGCAATCGAATTCTGTAATTTTTTGGGTTAAATAGACTCAAAAAATATCCTTTGTGTGCAATATTTGTAGTACAACTACCCATATTAGCCTCAAAATACTACCCGCCTATGAAGAAATCTGTGTTCTATTTAGGATTGCTCATCGCCATCAGCATTGTGGCGTTGTTTATCCCTGCTGTGCCCGGGCCCATTTCAACAGAGGGGATTAATTCGGGAGATGTGGCTTGGATGCTGGCGGCCTCTGGCTTGGTATTATTGATGACACCCGGCCTCGCCTTCTTTTATGGTGGTATGATTGATACAAAAAATATGGTCTCTACCATGTTGCAGAGTTTTATAGCTATGGGTGTGGTCAGTGTGTTGTGGATTGTTGTCGGGTTCAGTTTAGTGTTTGGAGATTCTGTAGGCGGATTTATCGGCAACCCCGCCACTTTTTTCATGTTCCAAAATGTGTTGGACGGAAAACCCTGGCAACTCGCGCCCACCATCCCGCTGGTGTTGTTTGCATTTTTCCAACTTAAGTTTGCCATTATCGCGCCTGCGCTCATCACGGGCACTTTCGCAGAACGGATTAAGTTTAAATCGTATGTGATTTTTCTGGTGCTTTTTTGCCTTTTCATCTACGCCCCACTCGCCCACATGACGTGGCACCCAGAAGGTTTCTTGTTCAAACTCGGATTATTGGATTTTGCAGGCGGCACGGTTGTGCACATGTCAGCGGGCTTTGCCGCATTGGTCGCTTCCTATTATTTGCGCGACAAATCGGTTGAGAAGCAAACCATTTCCCCTGCCAACATTCCTTACGTATTGCTGGGCACTGGCTTGCTCTGGTTTGGCTGGTTTGGATTTAACGCGGGTAGTGCGTTGAGTGCGGGTGTTTTGGCCGCATCGGCATTCGCCACTACCAATACCGCTTCCGCTTCCGCAGGCTTGGCGTGGGTACTCTATGACGTGGTGCGAGGCAAAAAACCATCAGCCCTCGGGTTTTGCATCGGGGCTGTGGTAGGATTGGTTGCCATCACACCAGCTGCCGGCTTTGTTACCATCCCGCACAGCTTATTCATTGGCACCATCGCCAGCATCATCAGCAATGTAATGGTGCATTGGAAGTTGAAAACTTCATTGGAAGACACGTTGGATGTATTCCCATGCCATGGTGTAGGTGGTGCTGTGGGAATGATTATGACAGGATTGTTTGCCAACACAGCCATCAACGCGGCCAACACGACCGGCAACGGTTTGTTCTTTGGCGAATACAATCTGATTAAAGTGCATTTGATTGGTATGGTGATTTGCATCGTGTTTATAATGTTGGGTTCTTTCATCATTTTAAAATTGACCGATTGGATTTCACCCATGACCATGAGCCAAGAGGAAAAGCAAGTAGGGTCAGACGTCAGTCAGCATGGCGAGCCCATCTATCCGTTTGAGATAGAGCCGATGCGCGAGGCTGTTTAGCAATTTTTTTGACTGTGTGAAGAGGCGGTTTTTCGAACCGCCTTTTTTTGTTTCTGCTATCTGCATCATTACATTTGAAAAACTGTCTTCCATGATGCGGTGTTTTTATAGAGTGGGTATGCTGGTTGTTTTGCTATTGCTGTCGTGCCAATCTTCTCAAAAAATCTCGCGAAAGGATGTTACATCAGCGCAAAAACTTATCAATATTAAATTTTCGGAAAGTGAGATTGACACCCTTCGCTCGTATTTACAAGACAATCGCAAAGGCTATGACAGCATGCGCAAATACAAACTATCCAACGATGTTGCACCTGCCGTTTTATTCAGCCCCAAACCCAGTTCCTTCGATTGGAAGAAGAGAGACAGGCAGTGTGAATGGCAAGTGAAACCAATCGAATTGCCTGATAACACACACGAGATAGCATTCTTGCCAGTAACTGAATTAGCCTATCTGATTAAACAAAAAAAAATTACCAGCACCGCGCTTACGCGGATTTACCTCGATAGACTGAAACAATTTGGTGACACGCTAAAAACTGTCGTTACCATCACCGAGTCGCTAGCGCTACAACAAGCAGCGCAAGCTGATGAAGAAATTGCACAGGGAAAATACCGCGGCTTGCTGCACGGCATTCCATACGGTATCAAAGATTTGTTTGCCGTGCCCGGATACAAGACAACCTGGGGTGCAGAACCTTATCAGCAGCAAGTGATTAACGCGAAAGCCGAAGTAGTGCAGCGGCTGGAGGATGCGGGCGCAGTGCTCGTAGCTAAATTGACAACAGGTGCACTGGCGCGAGGCGATGTGTGGTTTGGAGGAAAGACCAAAAATCCTTGGGACTTGAAACAAGGCGCCAGCGGTTCATCTGCCGGGTCAGCATCCGCAACGGCTGCCGGTTTGGTACCATTTGCCATTGGCACCGAAACATTGGGTTCTGTTCTTTCCCCTTCCGCCCGATGTGGTGTCACAGGCTTGCGCCCCACCTTTGGCGCCATCAGCCGCGATGGTTGCATGACATTATCATGGTCCATGGATAAAGTCGGTGTTATCGCTCGGTCTGCGCAAGATTGTGCGCTGGTGTTTCATGCCATCAAAGGAAGCAATGGGAAGAAGTTATCAGACCAAGCGCTTGACTACGAGTTTGGCTTCAAGCCGCGGCCGAATTTGACCGGCCTGAAAATCGGTTACTTCAAAAAAATGTTTGACAAAGACACAACAGTAACTCGAAAAATAGATTCGGTGGCTTTGCAGGTGTTACGCCAATTGGGTGCTCAATTGGTTGAAGCAGAAATGCCCGACTCCATCCCGTTCGATGCCTTCGATATCATTCTTCGTGCGGAGGCCGGAAGTTTTTTCGATGAATTGGTGCGCTCGCATCAGGATAGGTTGATGTCTGAACAAGACAAAGGTTCGCGCGCCAACTCTCTGCGGCAAGCACGATTTATTTCGGCAGTGGAGTATTTGCAAGCCAATCGGTTTAGAAAAGTTTTGATTGAGAAATTCAATCAAATCGTTTCCGGGTTTGATGTGTTGATTGCACCCGCGAACGGTCGGAATATTTCGTTGGCGACTAACCTGACAGGCCACCCTGCCATGGCCATCCCCAACGGTTTTGACAAAAAGGGGAGGCCTACGTCCATCACCTTTATTGGTAATTTGTATGATGAGGCACCGCTATTGGAAGCTGCCTATTTGTTTCAACAAAATACAGAGTGGGAGGAGAGGCACCCAAAAATCTTTTTTGAAAAATGATTAAGGCAGTTATCACAGCGGTTTTGGCTGCATCCGGAGTATTGATTTTATACCTTTTCATAAATATCAATTTGTTCACTATTGATATCAACAAGAGGATCTCCAATTCGTTGCAAAACGGATTAAGAAATGAATTGCCGAGAGACAACGAAATAATTCTTTTCAATACAGGGACTCTTGGTATTGATGACATTAAAAAGCAATTGGACACTTTGTTGTCTTTTTATCCTTCAAATTTGGGCATCAACTTGTGCCATCTAACAGAGCGTGAAAGACAAATGATAAACCCAAAACGCGGTTTGGTTATCTGTGACTGCGGAACCCGCTCAAATGATCGATCAAGCATTTTCATCAATGAAGATAACTCGGTGACTCATTTTATGACAAACTCTTCGCAGTTGTTCGAGATTAAACTCTCTCAAGGATGGTTAGATTTAGTTGAGAGAAAGAACGATGTTGAACGAATAAATTTTAGAGAACCCAAATCATATTTGGAAATGGAGCTAAAGAATGCTGATGGCTTTGACCCCGAATTCATTCAAGGTAAGACAGTTCTGGTGGGGTATTTGGGTGATCAAATTGCTGAGGACATCACCGATTATAATCAGACTCATATTACTCCCCGAAACCCAGAATATGGGCAACAGTACATTTCGCCAGACATGTATGAATTGCAGATTTCAGCAAATATTATTTCAATGATTCGCGGCAGAGAATTCGTCAATGAGGTGTCTCGTCCGATAAGGATTCTGATAATGTTTCTTTTTGCAATCTGTACTGCAGCAATTTGTTCCTTGGTCAAAACACGGTGGATTATTTTAAATGTTATACTCTATCTTGTTGCGTTCAGTGTTTTTTTGCTCACCAGCGGACTTTTGATTGTCCATGCTTTTGATTCTGGTTACTTCTTAGAGTTAGATGAATTACCTCTAATACTAATCATCACCATAATCTCGGTGAGCTTGCCTACTTTTCGAACTGCAAAAGCCTAGTGAGTAAGCCGCTAATGGTAGTAAACTCTTTCTCATTTAACTTCCATCGCTGTTCAGACACAACGATTTTCAAAGCAGCAGTATCTGAAATTGTAAATCCATTCCGCTCCAACGCATTCTTCGTCCACAGATAGATAGGTCCGGTTCCTTCCAACTTTACCGTTCGGTTGCGGAATGGCTCTTGAAATACTTTGCCGGTTTTTAAATCAAATCCCTTCAATTGAAAAACCTCGTCAAATGCACCGCTCAGCACCAGGTCTTCGGGCATACCGGTCAATATCTTCTTGTCATTGGTTGCTAGCCAAATCACATCAGCCAACTGCAAGGCCAAGTCAAGCTCATGGGTGGCCACCAATATTGCCTTTTGAGTTTTTCGGGCCAGTTGTTGCAACAACTTCATTACCGCGAGGCGGTTGTTCAAGTCGAGGTGGGCAGTGGGTTCATCCAACAGTAACGTGGGTGTTTCCTGGGCGAGCGCGCGGGCAATCATCACCATTTGCATTTGCCCATCGCTAAGTTCACTGATGTTTTTGTTCGCCAAATCGGCAATGCCTACCAGCCCGAGTGCATGGTCGACCTTTTTTTTGTCTTCAGCGGTCAGGCGCGCAACCCAATTCAAATAGGGATATCGGCCAAAGCCAACCAACTCCCATG
The DNA here is from genome assembly GCA_002405445.1 of Flammeovirgaceae bacterium UBA4659. Lineage (GTDB taxonomy): Bacteria > Bacteroidota > Bacteroidia > Cytophagales > Cyclobacteriaceae > ELB16-189. The sequence continues at coordinate 23,889 of DHLV01000207.1, forward strand.
CGGTCATGTTTCCGGCATTCACCCGTTCGGTCAGCACCAGCGCCATCGTTTTTTCATTCAGCGGTGTACAGTATCCCCCGAGTGCCGGCTGCAAACCAGCCAGTGTGCGCATCAAAGTAGATTTGCCGATGCCGTTGGGGCCCATCAGGCAAACCAGTTCACCGCTGTTCAAATGCAAGTTCACTCCATCGAACAGCACGTGTTCAAATCCTTTGCGCTTGTAGCCTATCGATAGACGCTCGGTTTTCATAACGGTTACAGCATCACCTTTTTGTTTCTCAGAATCATCGAAATCACCAATGGCGCACCGATGATGCTCGTCATCGCATTGAGCGGCAGTACCATGGAGCCCAACACATGCGCGAGCCAATCGCAAAAAAGTAACAAGCTGGCGCCCCCCAACAAAACGAGTGGCAGTAACCGCTTGTGATCGCTCACGGGCACCACCAAGCGGATAAAGTGTGGAACCGCAAGCCCTACAAAAGCGATGGGTCCGCAAAAGGCGGTGATGCTGCCAACCAATATACTGGTGCCCAATACAATCCAATGGCGCGACCGCGCAAGGTTGATGCCCAGGCTTTGCGCGTAGGTGTTGCCCAGCAACCGGCCATTGAGTGATTTGATTTGGCTGATGAAAATGCAGATACCAAAGCCGAGTGCAATGGCCAGCACGCCAATTTCTGTCCAAATGGTGCCACCCACGTTGCCCAACGACCAAATCAGAAACAACTGCAGGTCACTGGCCTGGCTCATGTACTGAATGATGCCTACCACCGAAGAGGTTGTTGCGCTTACCATCAAACCAATCAGCAGCAGCGATGTGTTGTCGCGAACGATTTTTGACAATGCGATCAACCAAAGCAACACCACCGAACTACCCAAAGTAGCCGCCACGGCCAAACCCCAGGGGTGGGACGAAGCCATCAAAAACCAGCCCCCAATGGTTTGCCCGGCCATCATCACAACTGCTACCACTAAGCTTGCGCCCGAACTCAATCCCAGCACATCGGGTCCGGCCAGCGGATTTCGAAAAAGAGTTTGCATCATCAGCCCTGCCAGGGCCAAACTTGCACCGGCAATCACGCAGGTGAATGCTTTGGGCAATCTAAACACCATCAGGATAGCATGTAAGTCGGTGTTGCCGCTGAAAAGAGCCGGAACCCAGGCGGTGGGGGCAATTTGGGAGCTGCCAAATGAAATGTTGAGCACTAACAGTCCGAGAAAGGCCGCAGCCAGCGGCAGTAAAATGGAATATTTTTTTGCCATGCATCCAAAACAAAACATCCGAAAAATAGGCCTTTTATGCTGTGTTTGTGGTGCGAACACAATAATCAGGCAAACAAACTCGCACGGGCGTCAAATTTTTTACCGTAAAACCCGATGCTGATGTGAATCAACCTTAACTTCGGCTGGGTGTTGAGACCATGTTTATAATTAATCAGTTATGCCAGGGTTAATGAAATACTTGAGGACCGCGCTCTTTTGGACCATTGGCATCACCTTTTTCACCATTGGTCTTTTGAAGTACCTCAATCTTGACACCATGTCGCAGTCAATCTTTAACCATGCGCGCTATCCGCACTGGTTTTTTGATGCTGTCGCTTCCGCTGAATTTCTGGTGGTTTTTTTTGATGAGGGCAAATGCCACCAAAAAAACTGGCGGGTATTTTGGTTGCTTTTATCATGTGGGGAGCGTTGGGCACCCGCATTTTGCTTCACCGGCATTGCAGACATCTCATTATCCCGGGCATCATTTCTACCACTGCAGTTTTGATGTCGTTCAAATTGAGCCGCGATGAGAAATGAACGTGCCGGTATGCCACCTGCCACGCGAGCCGGCATGCTTCCAAGTAATTGAAAATCAAATTTTTAAAGACCGGCACTACCTCCCTTTCAGGCACTGCGCCCAAATTCCTCTCTTTTTTTTGATATGCCCTCTTGGTAACTAACCTTATGTTCCTATCTTTGCAGTCCTTTTTGCGGAACGAAACCCGCAAAACGACTTAAAAACAAGCTAAATAGGTTTCAATCATGCCTGGAATCATCGGACGTAAAATAGGAATGACTAGCGTTTTTGGCGCTGACGGTATCAGCGTTGCCGTTACCGTCATCGAGGCTGGCCCTTGCGTGGTTACGCAGGTGAGAAGCGAAGAAAAAGACGGCTACAAGGCCGTTCAACTGGCATTTGGCGAAAAGAAGGAAAAAAATACTTCTGCTGCCATGCTGGGTCACTTTAAGAAGGCAAACACTACACCCAAAAGAAATTTGGTGGAGTTCCGTGATTTCTCGTCAGAGTTTGATGGCGTGGCCGAGTTAGGCAAAGAGGTGAAAGTAGGTGATGTGTTCACAGAAGGTGATTTTATCGATGCAGTGGGCACGTCAAAAGGTAAAGGTTTTCAAGGCGTGGTAAAGCGTCATGGTTTTGCAGGTGTGGGTGGCCAAACCCACGGCCAGCACAACCGCCTGCGCGCACCGGGCTCCATGGGTAACGCGTCCTTTGCAGCGCGCGTCATCAAGGGTAAGCGCTTGCCGGGGCGCATGGGTGGCGACCGCGTGAAGGTGACAAACCTTAAGATTGTAAAAATCATGCCTGAACAAAATCTGATTTTAGTGAGTGGCTCTGTACCGGGGGCCAAGAATTCAACGATAATCCTTCAGAAGTAAAATGGACATCACAGTTGTAAAACAAAATGGCCAAAGCACCGGTCGCACAGTGAACCTCTCAGACGAGGTTTTTGGCATTGAACCCAACGACCACGCCATCTACTTAGATGTAAAAAGCTTCCAAGCCAACCAGCGCCAGGGCACTGCAAAATCAAAGCAGCGCAATGAAATTTCCGGTTCTAGCAAGAAGTTAAAAAAGCAAAAGGGCACCGGTGGTGCACGTGCGGGTAACATCAAAAATCCGCAATTCAAGGGCGGAGGTCGTGTTTTCGGCCCTGTGCCACGTGATTATTCCTTCAAACTGAATAAAAAGGTAAAAGATCTCGCACGCAGATCGGCACTTGCGTACAAAGCTAAAGATAACTCCATATCTGTGTTGGAAGATTTCAGCTTCGAAGCACCAAAGACAAAGCAATACACAAGCATTTTGAAGTCACTTGCCCTGGCAGACAAAAAGACACTTGTGGTACTTCCCGCCAACAATCAAAATGTGGTGCTTTCCGGAAGAAATGTGCAGAACACCAAAATCATCACAGCTACTCAACTCAACACCTTTGATGTGATGAATGCCGATCAGTTGGTGTTGGTCGAGAGCTCAATAGAGACAATCAATAACCTATTAAAGTAACAGAAGCGATGAGTATCTTAGTAAGCCCACTCGTTACTGAAAAAGTTTCTGCCATGAACGAAAAAGGCAGATATGGCTTCATTGTGGATGAAAGTGCCAACAAGTTAGAAATAAAGAATGCCGTTGAGAGGATGTATGGCGTAAACGTGAAGAGCGTGAACACCCTGCGCATACTCGGCAAGGCCAAAACACGCTTTACCAAAGCGGGCAGCGTTTCGGGCCGAAAGCCCAATTACAAGAAGGCAATTGTAACGTTGGCCAGTGGTGAAGTGATTGATTTTTACAGCAACGTATAATTCTCAGGTAATATGGCACTACGCAAACTAAAACCGATTACCCCCGGCACGCGCCACAGACTGGCTCCCGGGTTTGAAGATATCACCGAATCGAAGCCTGAGAAGTCATTGCTGGTTACCCTCAAGAAAACTGGTGGGCGTAACAGCAGTGGCCGTATGACCATGCGCTACATTGGCGGTGGTCACAAACAAAAGCTTCGCCTGATCGATTTTAAGAGAAATAAGTTTGGTGTTCCGGCCGTGGTAAAGTCAATCGAATATGACCCCACCCGCACAGCACGAATCGCCAAACTGTATTATGTAGATGGCGCCAAGTCGTACATCCTGGCTCCCCACGGAATCAAAGTTGGTCAAACAGTAATGGCAGGCGATAACGTGGCACCCGAAGTTGGTAATGCACTTCCATTGGCGAAAATTCCGGTGGGTACCATTGTTCACAACGTAGAGTTGAAGCCCGGGAGGGGTGCTGCGATTGCACGCAGTGCAGGAGCGTTTGTGCAGTTGGTGGCCAGAGAAGACGTATACGCTACACTAAAGATGCCTTCGGGCGAGATGCGCAATGTGTTGGTCAATTGTTTGGCTACCGTTGGTGCCGTGTCTAATGCCGAGCACATGAATGAGAGCGTTGGCAAGGCCGGGCGCAGCCGTTGGAGAGGCATTCGCCCACGTACCCGCGCAGTTGCGATGAACCCGGTCGATCACCCGATGGGCGGTGGCGAAGGGCGCGCTTCAGGCGGTCATCCTCGCTCGCGAAAAGGGTTGCTGGCAAAAGGGAAGAAGACGCGCCATCCAAAGAAATACTCTGATGGTTTAATTATATCTAGAAGAAAGAAATAATATGGGAAGGTCAGTAAAAAAAGGTCCGTATCTAGATGCACGTTTGCTGAAGAAAGTTCAGGTGATGGAGCAGTCAGGAAAAAAGTCTGTGATCAAAACCTGGTCACGCAGATCTACGATCACTCCAGATTTGATTGGTCATACGTTTGCGGTACACAACGGAAACAAGTTCATACCGGTGTATGTAACCGAGAACATGGTGAGCCACAAGTTGGGAGAGTTTGCACCTACCCGCACCTTCAAGGGGCACAGTGGCAACAACAAGAATGAAGCCGCAAAATAGACTGTGATCAATGGAAACTGAAAAGAAACTCAAAGGATCGGTAGCGAAGCGCGAAAAGCTGAAAGCTATCAAGGAGGCAGCCAAAGTGGGTGCTTCTACGGTTTACTTGAACAATGTACCTACCTCACCCCGTAAAATGAGGCTGATCGCAGACCTCATCAGAGGTGAAAGAGTAACCAAGGCTTTGAACATATTGAAGTATGATGCCAAGCATCCCTCAGCTAAAATGGAGAAATTGTTGCTTTCTGCCATTAGCAGTTGGGAAGCAAAAAATGCAGACGTGAAGTTGGAAGAAGCCGATCTTTTTGTGAAGGAAGTGTTTGTTGGCGGTGGCCGCATTTTGAAACGCCTTCGCCCTGCCCCTCAAGGCCGAGCGCACCGCGTACGCAAGCGCTCAAACCACGTGACCTTAACAGTAGATCGCATGCCTGCCTTGCCGACCGGTAAACGAGCAAAACAAGAAAAGCAAAAAAAATCTAGTGTAGAAACAACCGAAACTGCAAAGTAATGGGACAAAAGATTAACCCGGTAGGTTTACGTTTAGGCATCGTGCGTGGCTGGGATTCGGCCTGGTATGGAGGCAAGGATTTTTCTGACAAGTTGGTGGAAGATCATACCATTAGAAAATATGTGGATGCACGCATCCAAAAAGGTGGTATTTCCAAAGTGGTGATCGAACGGAGCACGTCCAAACGCATCACCATTACAATACACACTGCGCGCCCCGGAGTGGTCATCGGAAAAGGTGGCACCGAGGTAGACAAGATCAAGGAAGAGCTAAAAAATCTGACCAAGAAAGATGTGCAAATCAACATCTTTGAAATCAAGCGTCCCGAAATGGATGCCCGCTTGGTAGGTGAGTCAATCGCCCAGCAGCTGGAAGCGCGTATCTCTTATCGCAGAGCGATGAAGCAAGCCATTGCTTCAACCATGCGCGTAGGTGCAGAGGGAATTAAAGTGAAATTGAGCGGTCGTTTGGCCGGGGCCGATATGGCTCGTACAGAGCAGTACAAGGAGGGAAGAATCCCATTGCACACCTTGCGTGCCGATATCGATTATGCGATTTCGGAAGCACAAACCGTGTACGGAAAAATCGGAATCAAAGTTTGGATATTTAAAGGAGAGGTATACGGCAAGCGCGATCTTTCGCCCAATGTGGGCATGGTGAGCAATGCTGCTGGCGATGGTGCCAAGGGTGGCGGACAGCAGGGCGGTGGCGACAGAAGAAGAGGCGGTGGCCCCCGTGGTGAACGCAGCGACAGAAGAGACAGAGATGGCGATCGGGAAGATCGCGGTGGCAGAAGGGGAGGAAAAAGATAAACTGATAATTTTTAAGGTAGCAAGTCATGTTACAACCAAAGCGTACCAAGTTCAGAAAGATGCAAAAAGGTAAGGTGAAAGGGTTAGCGACCCGCGGTCACCAGATTGCATTCGGTTCTTTTGCCTTAAAAGCCCTTGAACCTGCATGGATTACTGCACGTCAGCTGGAGGCTGCACGTGTTGCCCTCACCAGAGCCATGAAGCGTGAAGGGCAGGTGTGGATTCGCATCTTCCCTGACAAGCCCATCACGCGCAAGCCGGCTGAGGTACGTATGGGTAAAGGCAAGGGTGCACCCGAGTATTGGGTGGCGGTGGTAAAGCCAGGCACCATTTTGTTTGAGGCTGGCGGTGTAACCATGGCAACGGCAAAAGAAGCTTTGGCGCTCGCTGACGGTAAGTTACCCCTCAAAACGAAGTTCACTGTACGTAGAGATTACGTTGAACAAGTAGAAAAGTAAAGTCATGAAGAACACTGAAATAAAAGGCTTAACAATAGCCGAACTGAAAGAGAAAATCGGTAGCGAGAAAGAAAACCTTCGCAAGTTGCAATTTGCGCACCAAATCTCCAGCATTGAAAATCCGATGCGATTGAAAGAGACGAGGAAGTTGATTGCTCGTTTGAATACTGAATTAACGGCCAAAGAAAAGAACTAAACGATGGAACAGGGACAAACACAAGAGCGCAACCTCCGAAAAGAGAGAATCGGCAAGGTCACGAGCAACAAAATGGTGAAGTCGATCACTGTTTCAATTGATAGAAAGGTGAAGCACCCGATCTATGGCAAGTTCATGACCAAAACCACCAAGTTGATGGCGCATGATGAGAAAAACGAAGCCGGCATAGGTGACACCGTGCGCATTATGGAAACGCGTCCGTTGAGCAAAAACAAACGTTGGAGATTGGTTGAAATCATCGAAAAAGCGAAGTAAACATGATACAAACAGAATCAAGGCTCACGGTAGCCGACAACAGCGGAGCAAAGGAAGTATTGTGCATGCACGTATTGGGCGGCACACGCAGGCGCTCAGCGAGTGTGGGAGATAAGATTGTGGTTACGGTGAAGTCGGCAATACCCACAAGTCAAATCAAAAAAGGAACAGTTTCGAAAGCAGTGATTGTGCGCACCAAAAAGGAAGTGAGAAGAAAAGATGGTTCTTACATTCGCTTTGAAGATAATGCGGCAGTTCTTTTGAATGCGCAAGACGAACCGCGTGGCACGCGTATTTTCGGCCCGGTGGCGCGCGAGTTGCGCGAAAAACAGTTTATGAAAATTATTTCATTGGCACCTGAGGTGCTTTAAGAATATGGAACGAAAATTTAACAACCAACCGAAGCTTCACGTGCGCAAAGGCGATACAGTGAAGGTGCTTTCCGGAAACGATAAGGGGAAACAGGGGGAAATACTTGAAGTTTTTCCTGGCGATCGCAGAGCAGTGGTGAAGGGTATCAACATCGTTACCAAGCACGAGAAGCCATCTGCGGGCAAGCCTGAAGGTGGTATCAAAAAAACAGAAGGCACCATTCACATCAGCAAGTTGATGTTGGTTGAGCCCGGAACGGGCAAGGCCGTGCGCACGGGGCGCAAACTGAATGCCAAGGGCAAACTTCAGCGTTTTTCTAAAAAGACGGGAGAATTTATTAAGTAATAGTATATGGCAACGCCAAGACTAAAGGAAAAATACAACAAAGAAATCATGCCGGCACTGAAGCAAAAGTTTCAGTACAGTTCAATCATGCAGGTACCCAAAATCGAAAAGATTTGCATCAACAAAGGCATTGGCGCAGCGGTAGCCGATAAGAAGCTGATTGAAGCGGGTGTGGAGGAATTGACCAACATTACCGGCCAAAAGGCAGTGGCTACACGGTCAAAGAAAGATATCTCAAACTTTAAGTTGAGAGGCAATCAAGCCATTGGTGCCAAAGTTACATTGCGTGGCGACCGCATGTATGAATTTATGGACCGCCTGATGAATATTGCATTGCCCCGTGTACGTGACTTCAAAGGCGTAAGCGACAAGGGTTTTGACGGCCGTGGCAACTACACACTTGGTGTAAAAGAACAGATCATTTTCCCTGAAATATCCATTGACAAAGTAACGAAAGTCAATGGCATGGATATCACTTTTGTAACAACTGCATCTACTGATGAAGAAAGCTTGGAATTGCTGAAAGCATTTGGGATGCCCTTTGTAAATAAAAACTAAATCGAATGGCAAAATTAGCGATCATAGCCAGAGACGCAAAAAAGAAACGCCTGGTGGAGCGATACGCAAAGAAGCGTGCTGCTTTGAAAGAAGCAGGAGACTGGGCCGGGTTGGACAAACTTCCCCGGAGCTCATCTAAGGTGCGTTTGCGCAGCCGATGTAAACTTACAGGCAGACCGAGAGGATACATGTCAAAGTTTGGCATCTGCCGTAACCAGTTCCGCCAACTGGCAAGCGAGGGCAAAATCCCAGGCTTGACCAAGGCAAGCTGGTAGCGGCTTCTTTACATATTGGTTGCTGAGTACCGAGGTCCTAAAGCACAACATCAGGAAACCGGGTAACAGTTTGGATAACAAAAATTGTTATTTATCTTTGCAGCCCCGTTTAAAATCCGGGGCTTGCTTTTTAAAAAGTATAGTGAAATGAAGACAACAGACCCTATTGCAGATTATTTAACCCGGTTGCGCAATGCCATTAAGGCGCGCCACCGCATTGTTGAGGTTCCTGCATCAAACCTGAAGAAGGAGATGACCAAGGTTCTTTTTGACAAGGGCTACATCCTGAACTACAAGTTTGAGGATACCGAGAATAAGCAAGGCAACATTAAAATTGCCTTGAAGTACAACCCGGAAACTAAAGAGTCTGCCATTACCAAACTACAACGTGTCAGTTCCCCCGGATTACGCCAGTACAGAGGGGCAGACGAGTTACCCAAGGTGCTGAATGGTTTGGGCATTGCGATCCTTTCAACATCTAAAGGTGTAATCACCGATAAAGAGGCACGTGCGTTGAATGTGGGCGGTGAAATTTTGTGTTACATCTATTAATCGCTGAAAGGATATGTCACGGATAGGAAAATTACCAATCGAACTTCCCAAGGGTGTTTCATGCACTTTTTCAGATAGCGATCATCAGGTTACCGTTAAGGGTCCCAAGGGTGAATTAAAGCAGGTCATCGAGCCTTCTTTCAAAGTCACCGTAGACGGAAACCAAGTGACTTTAGAGCGCCCCACCGAGCAAAAGCGCCACAAGGCCATGCATGGCTTGTACCGCTCGCTCATCAATAACATGGTGCAGGGTGTAAGCACGGGTTACAAAACCCAGTTGGAAGTAATCGGTGTGGGTTATAAGGCTACGGCACAAGGAAACCTGTTGGATTTGAGTTTGGGATTTTCACACAGCATCATCTTCGCAGTTCCTTCAGAATTGAAGGTGGTTGCTACCCAAGAAAAAGGGCAAAACCCGATTATTACCTTGGAAGGAATTGACAAGCAGTTGGTAGGGCAGGTGGCCGCTAAAATCAAGTCATTGCGAAGTGTTGAACCGTACAAGGGCAAGGGAATACGGTATGTGGGTGAGTATGTAAGACGTAAAGCCGGTAAAGCAGCTGCTAAATAAGCAATAGGTTATGCCAAATATCAAAGATAGAAGAGAGCGGATTAAAAAAAGTATCCGCAAGAAACTGGAAGGTACTGCGGCCAGGCCACGCCTTTCTGTTTTCAAAAGCAATACTGCGATTTATGCGCAAGTGATCGATGACTCGAAAGGCGTCACTTTGTTGGCGGCATCTTCGCGCGATTTGGATAAGAAGGGTGGCGTGAAGGTTGACATCTCCAAAAATGTGGGTAGGAAGTTGGCTGAAAAGGCTTTGGCGAGCGGTATCCAGCATGTAGTGTTCGACCGCAATGGTTATTTATATCACGGTAATGTTAAGGCTTTGGCAGAAGGTGCCAGAGAGGGAGGTTTAAAATTTTAAAAAGCATGACACAGAGCAACGTCAGCACGGTAAAAGCCAGCGAAATAGACTTGAAGGAAAAAGTAGTAGCCATTCAGCGCGTAGCGAAAGTGGTGAAAGGTGGCAGGAGGTTTAGCTTCGCTGCCATTGTTGTGGTTGGTGACGGCAACGGTGTGGTAGGTTATGGATTGGGTAAAGCCAACGAAGTAACAGACGCCATTACCAAAGGCATTGACGATGCCAAGAAGCACTTGGTAAAAGTACCAATTATCAAAGGCACCGTGCCGCACGAGTCGCTCGGCAAATTTGGTGGAGGCTTTGTATTGCTCAAGCCTGCTTCGCCCGGTACGGGCGTTATTGCCGGTGGTGCAATGCGCGCAGTGCTTGAGAGCGCGGGCGTTCACAACGTGTTAGCCAAGTCAAAAGGATCTTCTAACCCGCATAACGTGGTGAAAGCAACCTTTAAGGCGTTGACGAGCATGCGCGACCCGCAAACTGTTGCACGCAACAGAGGTATTTCATTGTCAAAAGTTTTTAACGGATAAGAGCGATGGCAAAAGTCAGGATCACACAAACCCGTAGCATGATCAAAAGACCTGCAACACAGCAGTTAACAATGAAGTCGTTGGGTCTACGAAGAGTCAATCAGTCCGTTGAGGTTGAATACACGCCCCAGATTCAGGGGATGGTTAGAAAGGTAAGTCATTTAGTAAGCGTAACGGATTTATAAGATGAAGCTGCACACATTGAAGCCTGCAGAAGGCGCAACTAAAACCAACAAGCGATTGGGCCGTGGCCAGGGTTCGGGCGGAAGCACTGCAGGCCGCGGACACAAAGGCGCTCAGTCGCGTTCAGGCTATCACAAAAAGTTCGGGTTTGAAGGTGGCCAGATGCCTCTTCAAAGGCGGATCCCAAAGTTTGGCTTTAAGAGTTTGAATCGTGTTGAATACAAGGCGATCAACTTAGATGCATTGGAAGCATTGGCACAAAAAACCAACGCTACTACCATCAATGTACAATTGATGATTGACAACGGCATCGTAGGAAAAAATGATCTTGTAAAAGTATTGGGCCGGGGCGAGTTGAAGGCAAAAGTGAACGTAGAGGCGCATGCCTTCTCAGCCACAGCAACCAAAGCAATTGAAACCGTAGGCGGCAGCGCCACAACCGTGAAATAAATGAAGCGTTTCTTTACTACCATAAAGAACATATTTTCAATCGAGGATCTTCGTATCCGTATTATCAATACGATCGGATTCCTGATCATTTTCCGCTTGGGATCGTATATCGTATTACCGGGTATCGACCCCAATTTACTGACCGGCAACCAAGGTGGTATTTTTGACTTTTTGAATACGTTTCTGGGCGGCTCATTCAGCCGTGCATCCATTTTCGCCTTGGGTATTATGCCTTATATTTCTGCTTCCATTGTGGTGCAATTGCTTACCGTTGCTGTGCCACATTTCGCAAAAATGCAAAAGGAGGGCGAGAGTGGCCGTAAAAAGTTGAACCAGTTTACACGAGTGCTCACTATTTTCATTACGGCCGCACAGTCGTATGGATATTTAAGAGCTACCGTAAACGATGAGGCCATCATCAATCCGGGATTATTTTTCACAATTAGTTCAATGATCATCATCGTGTCAGGCACCATGTTTTGTATGTGGCTGGGTGAGCGCATCACCGACAAAGGCATCGGTAACGGCATCAGCATGCTGATCATGATTGGTATTGTATCACGTTTTCCCCTTGCCATCGTTCAAGAGGGAAGAGCCAAAGGATTGGGTGGCGGCTTAACGTTGATTTTGGAAGTTCTTGCCTTGTTTTTTGTGGTGGTTGGCGTGATCGCCATGACGCAAGCGGTACGCAGAATACCGGTGCAATACGCCAAGCAGGTTGTAGGCAACAAGCTCTACGGAGGCAAGCGCGACTTCATTCCCCTGAAATTGAATTCTGCGGGGGTAATGCCTATCATTTTTGCACAAGCGTTGATGTTCCTGCCTCCGCTGGTGGCGCAAATATGGCAAGACAGTGACGTGAGCGCCTACGTAGGTTCTACTTTCGCAGACTTTACGTCATGGCAGTATAACACGTTGTTTGCTACGTTGATTATTGTATTCACATTTTTCTATACTGCGATCACCGTTCCTTCGAACGACATCGCAGACAACCTGAAAAGAAATGGCGGTTTTATTCCGGGAATCAAACCCGGGAAACAGACCGCTGAATTTATTGATAGTATTTTGTCGAAGATCACGTTGCCGGGCGCATTGTTGTTGGCAGCTGTTGCCATTCTTCCCGCTTTCGCGGTGAAGGCAGGCATCACGCAGGATTTTGCCTACTTCTATGGTGGCACATCGTTGCTCATTTTGGTGGGGGTGGTGTTGGACACGCTGCAACAGATAGAAAGCTATTTGTTGATGCGCCACTACGAAGGAATGATGAAGTCTGGCAGGGTGAAAGGACGTTCTCAGTTTGCTGCGGCTTGAGGTTGAATGGTTCACTACAAGACGGCAGAAGACATTCAGATTATTAAAGAGAGTGCCCAAATACTGGGTAAAACTCACGCGGAAGTAGCGAAGGCCATCAAGCCGGGAGTGAAAACGAAGAAGCTGGATGAAATTGCCGAGGAGTTTATACGTGACCATCAGGGCATTCCGTCCTTCAAAAACTACAACGGGTCGTTTCCAGCGTCTCTTTGTATTTCGGTCAACGATGTGGTTGTGCATGGTTTCCCAGGCGCCTACGAGTTGAAAGAAGGTGATGTGGTGTCGATCGATTGCGGTGTGAAGTACAAAGGCTTTCACAGCGACTCGGCCTACACGTACCCGTTGGAAGGTGCGAGCCGCGAAGTGCTGGACTTGCTGCACCGTACACACGAGTCGTTATACCTGGGCATCGCGCAGGCGAAAGCAGGTAACCGAATCGGTGACATCGGGTTCGCTGTACAGAGCTTTGTTGAAAAGTTTGGATATGGCGTGGTGCGAGAGTTGGTGGGGCACGGGGTGGGTAAAGACCTGCACGAAGACCCCGAAGTACCCAACTACGGAAAACGGGGTAAAGGGCCGAAGATCATGCCGGGGATGGTGTTTGCCATCGAACCGATGATCAACATGGGCACAAAAAAAGTGGTGCAGGAAAAAGATGGCTGGACGATCCGCACACAGGACCACAAACCATCTGCACACTTTGAGCACATGGTGGCGATTTTTAAGGAGCGGACAGAGATTTTGACGACACACGAATATTTGGAAGAGAGTTACAGTTATAAATGGCGAAACAAAAGTCGATAGAGCAAGACGGTACAATTTTAGAGGCATTGTCTAACGCCATGTTTAAAGTGCAGTTAGAAAATGGACACGAAGTGTTGGCGCACATTTCAGGCAAGATGAGGATGAATTACATCCGTATTTTGCCTGGAGACAAAGTGAAATTGGAAATGTCGCCCTACGATTTGACAAAGGGGCGCATCACATTTAGATACAAGTAATACAGAGAGATATGAAAGTAAGAGCATCGATAAAGAAACGCAGCGCTGATTGCAAGATCATCAGACGCAAAGGCAAATTGTACGTCATCAACAAGAAGAACCCACGTTATAAACAAAGACAAGGATAATTATGGCACGTATCGCAGGTGTAGACATTCCGGATAACAAAAGGGGTGAAATTTCCCTCACTTACATTTTTGGCATTGGCCGCAGGTCAGCGCAAAAAATTCTGAGCCAGGCAAAAGTTAGTTTGGATAAGAAGGTGAAGGATTGGACCGATGAAGAATCGAATGCCGTTCGCGCCATCATTGCCGAGCAGTTTCGCATAGAAGGTTCACTGCGCTCTGAAGTACAGTTGAGCATCAAGCGTTTGATGGATATCGGCTGTTATCGTGGGCTACGCCATCGCAAAGGCTTGCCTGTTCGGGGCCAGAAGACCAAGAATAATTCGCGCACGCGCAAGGGTAAGCGCAAGACAGTAGCGAACAAGAAGAAAGCAGTTAAAGGTTAATCACTAAAAAACACTAACACTTTTCGTATGGCAGCACCTGCAGTTGAAAAGAAGAAAGACAAAAGCAAGAAGCGCGTAGTAAACGTGGAGGCTATCGGCCAGGCACACATTCACGCTACCTTCAATAACATCATTGTTTCGCTGACCAATAGCACAGGCCAGGTGATTTCATGGTCATCTGCCGGGAAGATGGGCTTTAAAGGTTCGAAGAAGAACACCCCTTATGCCGCGCAGGTTGCCGCGCAGGAATGTGCCGCAAAAGCTTTTGAATTGGGCTTGCGCAAAGTGGAGGTTTTTGTAAAAGGCCCGGGCGCTGGTCGCGAATCGGCCATCCGCAGCATTCAGGCCTGCGGCATTGAGGTAACGGTCATCCGCGACTTCACCCCCATGCCGCACAATGGCTGCCGCCCTCCCAAAAAGAGAAGAGTATAACGACCGGAGTTTTGCGACTCCGGATTACAGAACAAAACAAGTTGGTAAATAAAAGAGTGATTGAAGATAGAGGACAAAAAATCTTACATCTTAAATCTTAAATCAAAAAATAAAATATGGCAAGGTATACCGGTCCAAAAACCAGAATCTCGAGAAGATATAACGAACCGATCTTTGGCGACACGAAAACGCTAGCAAAGAAGGCGTATCCCGCAGGGCAGCACGGCAAGGGCAAAAAGCGCAAACAATCTGAGTATGCCGTGCAGCTGGCCGAAAAGCAGAAAGCTCGTTTCATTTACGGAATTCTTGAGCGTCAGTTTGAGAACACATTCGTTAAGGCATCTCGTAAGAAAGGTGTTACCGGTGAGGTGCTCCTGCAAATGCTGGAATCTCGTTTGGATAATACAGTATACCGTTTGGGTATCGCGCCAACACGCAGAGCTGCCCGGCAGTTGGTGGTGCACAAGCACATCATGGTAAATGGCGAAGTGGTGAACGTTCCATCCGTCTTCTTGCGTGCCGGAGACAAAGTAGCGGTTCGCGAAAAGTCAAAGTCACTTGAGGCGATCAGCAATTCGTTGTCGATTCAGGGAGCCAAGAAGTATAATTGGCTGGAGTGGGATGCCAAGGAAATGGAAGGCAAAGTGATCAACCTGCCACCACGCCAGGATATCCCCGAGAATATCAACGAGCAGTTGATTGTGGAATTGTACTCTAAGTAATACTAAACACACGTAAAATAACAGATATGTCAATATTAGCATTTCAGATGCCCGATAAAGTGGTGATGGAAAAGTCAGATGACTTCCATGGCTTCTTTACGTTCAAACCGTTGGAAAAAGGATACGGTGTAACCATTGGCAATGCATTGCGAAGGATTTTGTTGTCGTCACTGGAAGGATATGCAATTACGGGCATCAAAATACCGGGTGTATTGCACGAATTCTCTACCATTGAGGGAGTAGTAGAAGATGTGGCAGAGATCATTTTGAACCTGAAGCAGGTTCGCTTCCGCAAAGTGGGTGATGGCAACGACAGCAAGGTGGTTGTAAACATCAAAAAGCAGAAGCAGTTCAAGGCTGGAGACATCGCCAAGTTTACCTCAGGTTTTGAGGTTTTAAATGCAGACCATGTTATCTGCAACCTGGATGAGTCAGCTCACTTTGAAATTGAGTTGATGGTTGAAAAGGGCAGAGGCTATTTGCCTGCTGAGGAGAATAAGCCCAATGAGCAAGTGTTTGGCTTTATCCCAATCGATGCGATTTTCACGCCTATCAAAAATGTGAAGTACAGCGTAGAAAACACCCGCGTAGAGCAAAAGACTGACTACGAAAAATTGTTGATAGAAATTGAAACCGATGGTTCGATCCATCCGGAAAAAGCACTCGAGGGAGCCGCGTTTATATTGATTCAGCACTTCCGCTTGTTCTCTGATAAGTCTATCGAATTGGAGACCACCACAGACAGTGAGGTAGAACAGGTAGACGAAGAGATGTTGCATATGCGCAAGTTGTTGAAAACGCCATTGCATGACCTCGATTTGTCTGTGCGCGCATACAACTGCTTGAAAGCTGCCGATGTGAAGACGTTGGGAGACCTGGTGAAGCTGGATATTTCTGACATGATGAAGTTCCGCAACTTTGGTAAGAAATCGCTGGCCGAGTTGGAGCAACTGGTCGCGGAAAAGAATCTTACCTTCGGCATGGATTTGGTAAAATATAAATTAGAAGAAGACTAATGAGACACGGTAAAAAAGTAAACCATCTTAGCCGTAAGTCAGCACACCGCCATGCGTTGCTCAGCAACATGGCAAGTTCGCTGATTCAGAACAAGCGGATCACCACTACGGTGGCAAAAGCAAAGGCATTGAAAAGATATGTTGAGCCCTTGCTGACCAAGGCAAAAGACGATACGACCCACTCGCGCAGAACGGTGTTTGCCTACTTGCAAAACAAGGAGTCTATCAAGACATTGTTTGGTGAAGTGGCAGGGCGCATTGCCAACCGCCCCGGTGGCTACACCCGCATCATCAAACTGGGAGATGCTCGTTTGGGCGATGCGGCTGACATGTGTATGATGGAGCTGGTGGACTTCAACGATGTGTACAAGAAAGAAGGCGCAGAGAAGAAGACCCGAACCCGCAGAAGCCGTGGCAAAAAAGCTGCAGAAGGCGCTGTTGAAGAAGCAAAGGTAGAGGGCGAAGTGAAGGAAGACCTGCCTGCCGGCAAGGCAGGGAAGCCGAAAAAAACTGCTAACCTACCTGCCGGCAAGGAAGGAAAAACCAAAAAAGAAGAATAGTGGTTTTTGCACCATACAAGAAGGGATTGAGCGAAAGTTCAATCCCTTTTTTTGTGGGTTTTTTACAACGTGTGCGGAAAGATTTCACAGCCGTTTGGGCGCTTGTATCAATCGTAAGACTATTTTTGTTCATCTATAAATCAACTGCACCTTGCAAGCAAAAGCTTACTTACTGCTAGAAGATGGCCTCCTGGTTGAGGGGAGAGCCATTGGCAAAATAGGGACATCCGGAGGCGAAATCTGTTTCAATACCGGCATGACCGGCTATCAGGAGATTTATACCGACCCATCGTACTATGGGCAGATTATCGTGAATACCGCTGCGCATATCGGTAATTATGGCACCATCGATGCGGAGCAAGAATCGGCCGCGCCCACGATTAAGGGTATCGTCATCAACGAATTTTCGGATGACTTCAGCCGCAAGGCAGCGAAACAGAGCTTGCAACAATACCTGGAGAAAAACAACGTGGTTGGCATTGCCGATGTGGACACGCGCAAATTAGTACGCCACATTCGCAGCAAAGGTGCGCAAAATGCTATCATCTCGTCAGAGCTCTCGCCCGAGCAATTAAAAGCGGAATTGAAAAAAGTGCCCTCGATGGACGGCTTGGAGTTGTCATCGGTGGTGAGCACGAAGAAACCGTATTTCTTTGGCGATGCCAATGCAGCCATTAAAATTGCAGCGTTGGATGTAGGCATCAAAACGAATATTCTTAGAAACTTATCTGAGCGCGGATGCTATGTGCAGGTGTTTCCTGCAAAAACATCTTTTGCGGAGATGAACGCATGGAATCCCGATGGGTATTTTATTTCCAACGGCCCTGGCGATCCATCGGTGATGGACTATGCAGTGAAGAC
This sequence comes from Flammeovirgaceae bacterium UBA4659, assembly GCA_002405445.1. Taxonomy (GTDB): domain Bacteria; phylum Bacteroidota; class Bacteroidia; order Cytophagales; family Cyclobacteriaceae; genus ELB16-189. The sequence goes on from DHLV01000207.1 coordinate 41,449, forward strand.
CGTGAAGGAAATATTGGCTGCTGATAAACCAGTTTTTGGTATTTGCTTGGGGCATCAATTGTTGGCGTTGGCCGCAGGACTTACCACTTTTAAAATGCACCACGGGCATCGTGGACTTAATCACCCGGTAAAGAATTTGGTTTCTGGCCTAGGTGAAATGACTTCACAAAACCACGGCTTTGCAGTGAAGAACGAAGGCTTGGATCAACACCCTGAGATTGAAGTGACGCACGTGCATTTGAATGACGAAACCATCATGGGCATTCGGTTGAAAAACAAAAAAGCGTTTTCGGTGCAGTATCACCCCGAGGCTTCGCCCGGGCCGCATGATAGCAGGTATTTGTTTGATCAGTTTTTAACGATGATTAAAAACTAATTTAGTGAAGCTATTAATCATAAGTACACTATTTTCTTTTTGTGCAACTATTTGTTGTAGCGCTCAGGTTTCGTTTGGTGTTAAGCTTGGAGGAAACGTAAATGGCCTTTTGGATAGAACTTCTGGGAGTTTAGTTTATTCTGTCAACAAAGAAGAGTTGCACTCTGGATATGGATTCCATTTGGGGATTTATTCAAGAATTGGTTCTGGAGACCTTTCGTTCATTCCGGAAATTCAATACTCAAAAAAAAATGCGGGTAGTTATAGTTATGATCTTTTAGAGATTCCTTTGATGCTTAACTACAAAATTTCAAAAACTGTTGAAATTGACGGAGGCGTTAGCGTTGACTACAATTTCTCCAACATTCCATTTGATAAGAAAATTAGTTTTGGTGGTTTGGTT
>DHLV01000207.1:42357-42760 GCA_002405445.1 Flammeovirgaceae bacterium UBA4659
GATTAAGATTTAATGTTTCAAACAGGGTTTCAATAATTAGCAGGTACATCTACGGAATTACTTCAATGAGGGATGTTGAGTATGCTGTAGTTAACCCACCAACGAATACGACAAATCTCAAGAGTTATTGGCGAACATTCCAACTAGGTATCGGTTATAAAATAAAATAGAATCAACTTAATGTCTTCTTGCCGTTAGTGGTAATAAACTTAAATCTTAAATCTTAAATCTAATTATGAGTTTAATCGAAAGTATCCACGCCCGTCAAATATTGGACAGCCGTGGCAATCCAACCATCGAGGTTGATGTCGTTACAGAATCTGGCGCATTTGGGCGTGCAGCGGTGCCATCAGGCGCTTCTACCGGCACGCACGAAGCCGTGGAATTGCGCGATGGCGATAAG
>DHLV01000252.1 GCA_002405445.1 Flammeovirgaceae bacterium UBA4659
CCGGCACGACCAGCTCCTGCTGAACTCCCCCAGGACCGGAAGGTAGCAAGGGTAGGCGGTTGTAGCGGTGCGATGTTGGTTTGCCACTTTTTTGCCATAATACTTCACTTATTTCGCTTTGAAGCACTTATCTCCTTAGTCTTTGGCGTCCCGATACGGACGAAATGGAGGTAGTTTTTTTGGGGATTTTATCCCCGTCCCGATGGGACGGAATGTTTCATTGGACAACCTTAAAAACATACCGATCATCGTGCGGGATCTCGAATTTTTCGAGCAATTCCTTGTATTCGTTCAAAAAAGATTTTTTGGAGTGGTGTTTCTTCTGATTCAGAATATAAGCGCAAACCCTGTTTACTTGGCTATGACTGTAGGAAAAAGCGCCATAGCCTTCTTGCCATTGAAATTTACCTTTGACGAAGCCTTTCGTATTGATCCATTTGGAAGACTCGCCCTTCACCACCTGCATCAACTCTGACATCGATTGTATAGGATGCAAACCAACAAAAAGATGAACATGGTCTGGCATGCCATTAATCGCTCACATCTTGTGTTTGTGATTTTTTACAATACCTGTAATGTATTTGAATAGTTCCTCTTCCCAAGAAGGTTGGATTAGGCCGACTCTATTTTGAACGGCAAACACAAATTGAATGTGCAACTGGGTATAGGTATTGGCCATAGAATGGCTACTTGATTTTAATAACGTTCCGTCCCTACGGGACGGGTTAAAACTTCTGATCGCGTTCAATCTACAAATATTTCGTCCCTAGCGGGACGATGCCAAAGCGTTCAATTTTCTGTTGAGCCAATTTAAAAAAGACAATCACAGCCGAGAACAACCAAAAGGGTTTTTCCTTTAAAACCGTAAATTTTTTTCACTTGCTTACTATCACAATTGCGTTACGACTTGATCGCTCTTTCCACCATTTTTTTCGAACCGACATAAAACGGGGTGCGCTGGTGCAAATCTTTGGGTTTAATCTCCATTACCCTGCCTTTACCATCTGACGCCATACCCCCTGCCTGTTCGGCAATAAACGATAATGCATTGCACTCATACATCAAACGTAGCTTTCCGTTCGGGTCTTTGGCCGTAGCCGGGTAAATGTAAATGCCACCCTTCAGCATATTGCGATGAAAATCTGCGACCAACGAGCCAATATACCGTGCGGTATAGTTGTTGTCTTTGCAGTATTGGATATACGACTTCACAGAATCTGAAAAAGAATTGGCAGAGCCCTCGTTGATGGAAAAAATCTTCCCATTCTCGGGCATCTTCATGTCGGGGTGCGAAAGCACATACTCACCCAGCGTAGGCTCATAGGTAAATCCGTTTACGCCATGGCCTGTGGTATACACCAGCATGGTTGACGAACCATATAAAATATAACCCGCAGCAACCTGTTCGTCTCCTGTTTGCAAGATGTCACTGTCATTGATCGGCTCACCTTCCTTTGTCTTTCTGCGGTAAATTGAAAAAATGGTTCCAATGGAAACGTTCACATCAATGTTAGAAGAACCATCCAGTGGGTCAATGGCGATGATGTACTTGCCATCGTTGGTCAAGTCTACGAACGACTCCGTCTCTTCGCTGATCAGTGCAGCTGCCTCCCCTCCTTTGGTAAGCGCCCGGGTAAATCGAATGTTGGCCAACACATCCAACTTTTGCTGTTGGTCACCTGCCGTGTTTTGCGACCCCATGGCACCCATAATGTCAATCAATCCGGCCTTATTGATTTCACGGTTCACCACTTTACTGGCCAAGGCAATATCGCGTAGCAACTGCGACAACTCGCCACTGGCATATTGAAATTGATCTTGGTTGTTTTTGATAAATCGATCAAGGGCAGTACCGATGGGTAAGGCAATTCGCGAGGCTTCCATGTAAGAATTTCAGATTTAAGATTACTAGTCTAAGATTTCTATGGTCTACTTCTGTGGTCCCTAATTCCATTGCAAATATAAATTGCAAACGATTGAAATGAGTATATTAATAAAATTAGCTTTGAAAATTCTTTATGCAATCTTTGTGGTTTTCTGACTTCTAAGTCCAAAAAACATAATACCAAAGCAGTAGATGGACATCTTTAAGTATGGGGGCGCCTCGCTCCAATCGCCAGACCGAATCAAGCAGGTTGCCAACATTATTCAACAGCACAAGGAAAAAAAATTATTGGTGGTGGTGTCGGCCATGGGTAAAACCACCAATGCCCTTGAGGAGGTAGTGGCATTGGCCATGGCCAAAAAAGATTTTAACACTGAATTGGGGGCGATCAAAAGTTATCATGTCAACCAAGCGAAAGCGCTAAACGTTTTACCCGAGGTTCAAACTGAGCTGTCAACTCACTTCGAAAAACTCAACAGGCTCGCCAACCAAATGGGCGAATACGATTTCATCTACGACCAAGTCGTTGCGCTGGGCGAACTCATTTCGTCTGTCATTGTCGCAGCCTATCTCAAATCGGTTGGCCTACCCGCACAGTGGGCTGATGCGAGGCAATATATCAAAACCAATAATGCGTACCGCGAAGCAAAAGTAAATTGGCGCGAAACCGAGAAACTGGCACAGCCGCTGCAACACCAAAAACTAACGGTTACGCAGGGATTTATTGGATCTACCCCTGACAATTTTACCACCACGCTGGGGCGCGATGGGTCAGACTTTACCGCAGGCATTTTTGGATTTTGCCTTAACGCGAAGTCGGTAACGATATGGAAGGATGTGCCCGGGGTAATGAGTGCCGACCCGAAAAGGAGAGCCAATGCCATAGTATTTGAAGAACTCCCCTACAAAGAAGCTGCTGAGATGACTTACTTTGGCGCCTCGGTTATTCATCCGAAAACGATAAAGCCATTGGCCAACCGGGGCATTCCACTCTATGTAAAAAGCTTCATCGAACCTACCCTGCCCGGCACCAAAATATATGAATGCCGTGTGGCCAAACTGCCACCATTGATCGTGTATAAAGAGAACCAGTGCCTGATTTCGTGCAAGGTTACTGACTATACATTTGTGGATGAACCTCAGTTGGCTGTCATCTTTAAAGCCATCAGCGACTACAACGTACGCATCAATTTGATGCAAAACTCAGCCATCTCATTTTCGTTTTGTGTTGACTATCGCGAGCGTAAAATCATGAAATTGATTGAAGCCTTGGGGCAGCAGTTTGAAGTGTACTTCAACACCAACTTGACCCTGATTACCGTTAAGAATTACGATTCAAAAACATCGGCCGAGTTTCGCGCCACGCCCGGGTTAATATTGGAGCAATCCTCGCGCTCAACGCTGCAGGTTTTGGTGAAGGGCAATGCTTAGATCCTTCGTTTATTAGAGGTAAAAAACAAGTTAACCACTAAGGCACTCAGACACTAAGTTTCATTGGACTTTTGCTTCACTAGCGAAGTCACTAACTGATCAACCGACCTATCCAAAATCTCAAATACCGCTTGAAAATCTGGCTCTGTGCCGTAATAAGGATCTGGCACATCTCCGCGGCCATCTGGATCATAATCACGCATCAATTTGATTTTGTGCGCCTGCAAGTATGCCCCCGGCAGCCGTAAGATGTTTTGAAGGTTCGAGCCATCCATTGCTAAGATTAAATCAAAATTTTCGAAATCATTGGGTGAAAGTTGTCTTCCTAAGTGATTTATTCCTACCCCGTTTTTTCGCGCATTCCTGATGGTGCGAGGGTCTGGCGTACCGCCAACGTGGTAATTGGCTGTGCCGCATGAGTCTGCGGAAAACGATTGGGCAAGGTTTTTATTTTGCAGCTTATGTTTAAAAATCGCTTCGGCCAAGGGCGAGCGGCAGATATTGCCGAGGCAGACAAAAAGAATTTTCATAGAAAACGTAAAAATAGAGGTTAGAGCGTCTAAAAAGAAGTGATGTAAATCCTGAGTGGCAAACGGTCGTCCCTCCCTCAGAATTAATCCAGAACTTTTTTTTAAGTTAATGGTTACTTATCAGGTGCCCCACCAGATACATGCATGCATAGTACATATTTTTATCCGCCTTTTGGTTAGATAAAGCCCCGTCAAACGAGATGGGGCTTTTCTTTTTTGGTGCCCAGAGAGTGGCGTAAAGCCGACAATTACGGGTGTATTTACGCAAGTTTTGGCAGATGGTATTTCGTATATTTGACAGCTGTGCACAATTTTTTGCTAAGTTTAGACTCAAATATTAACAGGATGAAGAAACTGATAAGTCAATTATTTTTGTTGCTACTTTTAACAGCAATCGGCTGCGAGATAGATAACATCAACCCGCCCGATTTGAACAAGGGGCTTGCCAAAACAAAAATAACCTCGTTGACAAATGAGCCATATCTGAAAGACATCTTGGATAAGGCAGGCTTTAAAGAGGCTAAAAATGGAAGGACAAGTAGTTCAGGCATAAGCCTAAATACCGACTCTATATTGATGGCACTGCAGGCGGACAGTGTTTCCTATTCTTACACTTTCAAAATTGGGGGAGACTACAATAGTACTTCTTTCACAAACTTAGTATTCAAACGGGTAGTGGGCGGGGTCAAAGGGTTTTATATAAAGTATGAACCAGAAGCACCGTTATCTTTAGAACCTGCAAGATTTACTGGAAAAATATCTAGTTACGACTTAAGTTGGAGAGAAATAGTGAGTCAATACTTCAGGAATGGCATAACCACTGGGGGCTCGTTTATTGGGGGTAGAACACAACAATGTTGGAATGCTGAGCTGGCAGAGGAGTGCCCCGAAAAAGGAAAGGACTCGCAGGCAACAGGTGTACCTCTGCCTTGCATCGGAAAGACAGTCGTGGTCGTTAAAATTGACTTTTCAGGTTGTTTCATAAGTGATTCAGCGGGCGCTACTGGTGGCAGTAATTTGCCAACCCAGTTTACTAGGTGGTCAGACGGTACTTTTGTCCCGTCAGAGTATTTTAATTTTAATAGTCGCGGTGGTGGGCCTAGCGGGCCGTCTCCTGGCTCAACCTGTACTGGCGGTGGTGGTGGTGCCGTTCTTGAAACTGGTGCTGATCCTAATTCATGCAGTGATGTTATTGCTGTATATCCACCAACAGATGAGGAATTACTCGACCTTCTGCTTAACAGCCTTTATAAAATAAAGGTCGATACAAGCATTGTAAATAATCAAAAAGCAAATTGCATCTATACCAAGTTGGGTGGCAACCGAGTTTTTCAAGAGCTAATCAATGACTTTGATAAAAGTTCAAGCTCTTTAAATCTAACTTTCGTTTTAGGCTCAACTCCACCTTATAATGGTTTAACTAGGTCGGCTCCTCCGTACAAAGATGTGACCATCATTATAGACAAAGTAAAGTTAGAGGCAAGGCGCACTGTTGAAGTGGCAAGAACATTTCTTCATGAAGCCCTGCATGCGAAGATATTTGCGGACCTAAGCAAGGTTGGGGGTTATGAAAACCTAAATAAGGACAACTTCCCAGAACTTTTTGATGCGTATGTATTCTACAAAACCAACGGCCAAAAGGATGCACTCGATCGAGTCCATCACGAATACATAGCCAAAAAATACATTGACATTATTGCCGCAGGTCTTCAGCAGTTTGACACACGTAACGTAAACAACCCGGATTTAAACATCGACCACTATAGAGCATTGGCCTGGGAGGGACTGACAGAAACTTACTTATGGGAGCATCTTATGACTCAAGAGCAAAAAGACAAAATAAAAATGGACAGGCAGTTTATCGTTTTGGATTGTCTTTGCACAGTAATCAGTTGTGAATAGAAATAGCCGGGGTTTCTAAAAATTTATAAGAAATAAGATGAAAAGTTCGATTTTAGCAATTGTTTTGCTCAGTAGCTGGTTAATTTCAGAAGCGCAACTTTCAAAAGCGGACACGGTTCTTTATCTCCATTTTGATAAAGGCAAACTTTCGGTTGAGAAGAAATATAAACACGGAATTTTAAGGATTTATGAAAATGGCACGTTAAAAAAATACGAACGCTCTCGCGATGTTACTTCGGCAAAAGGTGAAATAGCGCATCCGCCAGACACGTATATTTTTCATGGCATTAAATATAATGGAAGCATTGATGACTTCGAATTTACTGGGCTAACCTATGACGGGTACAATGGCAGAGAACCGATAGAAGTCGAAAAAGAATCACTGAGGGGGGTAAACGTGGTTAAAATAAGTAAGCTTGAGAAATTTCTACAGATTAATTATAGAGAAAGAAATCCCAGAGAATACACACCGGAACTTAACGATGGTGTTCGAATAGAACCAGTACCGGTAGACCCAAATGGAGTTCTGTCGTACTGGAATAATTTAAAACATATTTACATAATTGAGAAACACCCAAAAAACAGAAAGAAACTATTTATAACAGAGGTTCAAAGAGTAAAAACTATTGAATGACTAAATTCATCTCTTGGCTCACAAAAATATGGTTGAGAAATCTGATGATAAAAAATCATACTATTTTACCAAGGTTAGGCTCGACATTACAATGGAGTAAAAAAAACTGTGCTTAACATTGGCTTGCTTCAAGTGGGCGGGAGTGTGAGTCACCAAAGTGTGTAGTTCTCTATTATCTTTATCACGCGGGAGAGACTTAGGTTGTTAACTGTCCCCCTGCAGCAAGCCTCACTGTTAACTTCAAGCCCAACCAAAAATCTTTTCTTAGCTTTGGCAGCAAATCGTAACCCATGGAATTCATTAAAGTAACAGAACAAAAAGAGCAATATGTGGCGCTGGTTGAACTCAACCGGCCCAAAGAATTAAATGCACTCAACCACCAACTCATGCAAGAGCTACTGTCGGCATTGCAACAGTTGGATAAGAATGAAAATGTGCGTGTCATCATCCTCACCGGCAATGAAAAAGCCTTTGCCGCAGGTGCGGACATCAAACAAATGGCAGATAAGTCGGCCATGGAAATGTTGATGATTGATTCGTTTAGCACGTGGGACCAAATCAGAAAAACGAAGAAGCCTATCATCGCAGCCGTAAGTGGTTTCGCGCTGGGTGGCGGGTGCGAGCTGGCCATGATGTGCGACATTATCATTGCCTCCGAAACTGCTAAGTTTGGCCAACCTGAAATAAAAATTGGCACCATACCCGGTGCGGGCGGCACCCAACGGCTTACCAAAGCATTGGGCAAAGCCAAATCTATGGAGTTGATTTTGAGTGGCCGTTTCCTTTCGGCAGAAGAAGCTGTGTTTTACGGATTGGCCGTAAAAGTAGTGCCGGTTGAGATGTACTTGCACGAAGCGCTTACGCTTGCCAAAGAAATTGCGCAGATGAGCCCCGTAGCCGTGCAATTGGCAAAAGAGGCCATCAACCGTTCATTCGAAACGCAACTGGACGAAGGCCTCGCATTTGAGCGAAAAAATTTCTACCTCACCTTTGCCAGCGAAGACCAGAAAGAAGGGATGAAAGCATTTGTTGAAAAGCGCAAGCCCGAATATAAAGGCAAGTAACAAAAAAGCCCCGTGAAGCGGGGCTTGCCTGAATTATATACCTCCCCTATCTTACAGTCAACCCAAAACCCAGGGTAAGCGCATTGTATTTTTGGAAAGTGTAATCACCATGGAAAGTGAAGATGGCTAGCTTCAGGCGAAGGCCTGCGGTAAAGCTAGGACTGGCCGAGCTATTGCTGATCGAGATGGGGTTTTCTTTCCGATCGGTAGTGGTTGAGGGGTTCCCGTCTAGGTCAAAACTGCCTTTTACGTTCAGGTCTGAGCTGATCATATTCAAACCTACACCGCCATAGAGCGTTAACACGGAAATCTTTTTTGATATAAGCCCCTGTATGGTTGTAGCGCTGGTGGCAAATGTTGCACTTTGGCCCGGATTATTGGTGGCATCCAGTTTTACATCAAAGTTCAACTTGGTATACCCTACAAAGGCAGACAAGTCAAACGGCAAATCCTTTACACCGGGGATGTACTGCTTCACGCTGTGCAATACACCAATACCAAACATGCTCACGCTTCCGTCTTTACCACCCGTGCCCAAACCGGTACTCGGAAAAAAACGCAATTTCACGTCTGTTCCTTTTGGCAAGCCGATACCCAATTGCACCATGGGAACCGGCACTGCGGTTCCTACAACCGGCAAATCCAGGTTAAGGCCGGGGGCGCCTGTAAAAGTGGAACCGCCTGACCTAAAGCGGAAGGTGGGTGCGATATCAGAGCCAAAAATGGTGGGCACGTTGGCAGCACCGCCCACCGGGGTAGGCGTTACCAGGTCAATCGTTGAAAGCTTGCTGTTTTCAATGCGGTAGGTTAAGTCGGATGTCGGAATGGAAATTCCAGCGACAGTAACTGTCAGATCAAATCCCACAACTTTATGTGGCTTGGCGGTATTGTACCAGCCTTGCGTCAGACCATAACCAACGACATTCATAGCGGGCGTGATATAGCCTTTTACGAGGTAGTTGGCATCTTCAGTGCTGCCCTTGATGAGGTTATCCAAATCGCTTTGGGCGGCTGCGGTAACTGACATGACGGTAAGTAAGAGTAAACTTTGTAGGTATCGTTTCATAGTTTATGTTTTTGACATTACAAGTTAGTTATTTTTTTCAAATCCATCGTGCAGCGCAGGCTAAGTTGCCTAAATTTGCCAACGCCTACAACAACCAGTGTCAGTAATTTATACGTGCGCGATTCAACTGCTTGCCTTGGCTTATTGGCTCGCTGCCCCGTTTCATACCAAGGCAAAGCTATTTGTAAACGGCAGAAGACAACTATTTGAAAGACTTACCGGTCAATTTTCAGGAAATGGCAGCAAAATATTATGGGTGCACTGCGCTTCGCTTGGCGAGTTTGAGCAAGGAAGACCGATCATCGAACTCATCAAAACAAACCGGCATGACCTGAAGATACTGTTGACTTTCTTCTCCCCCTCCGGTTATGAGGCGCAAAAAAAATATGATCTCGCAGACTACGTGCACTACCTGCCGTGGGACACCCCGCACAATGCGCAACGTTTTGTGCAGATTGTGAAACCCTCAATCGCCATCTTCATCAAATATGAATTTTGGTATCACTACTCCAACGAGTTGAAGAAGCATGGCATCCCCCTGATATCGGCCTCTTGTATTTTACGTCCAAATCAAATTTTTTTCAAACCATACGGATTTTTTTTCAGGCGCATACTTGCGTGCTTCGATGCTTTTTTTGTGCAGAATCAGCAAACCAAGAACTTGCTCCAATCCATCGGCATCAATTCTGTTGTTGCAGGTGATACGCGTTTCGATCGCGTGGCGCAGATCATTGCTGCAGCAAAAGAAATACCATTGGCAAAAGCATTCAAAAACGGGCAGGAGGCTTGGGTCATCGGCAGTTGCTGGCCCGAAGACATGGACGTGTTGTATCCTTTCATCAACAAGCATTCTTCCTACCTCAAATTCATTATTGCCCCTCACGAAATCAACGAAGGTTTCCTCACCGACATGGAGAGGTCACTGCAAGTGAACACAACCCGTTTTTCAAAATCCGGCATCGAAACAATCAAAGATGCGCATGTGCTGATCATCGATAATATCGGGATGTTGTCTGCACTGTATCAGTACGGTGAAGCAGCCTATGTGGGTGGCGCCTTCGGAGCGGGGCTGCACAACATTCTGGAGGCAGCTTGCTACGGCATTCCGGTTTTCTTCGGCAATCGGAACTATCAAAAATTTCAAGAAGCAAACGACTTGATCATCCGCGGGGGTGCATTCGAAATCGGCAACTATGCAGACTTGGAAGCCAAGTACCAGCTCATGCACAATAAACCCGAAAACTATTTGCTGGCTTGTGAGGTCACAAAATCGTATGTTGAAGAAAATCGGGGAGCCACACAAAAGATTGTTGATTACTGTTTAAAGATGATTTGATGATTGGTCGCGTTCTCAAATCAACCGGTTCGTGGTATGAGGTATTGACCGAGCAGGGCGAGCTGCTTCACGCACGCGTGCGCGGCAAACTTAGACTTGCCGGCATCAACGAAACGAACCCGGTTGCTGTTGGAGACCGTGTAGAACTACAACCAGAAGGTGCCAATGCTGTGATTTCGGCCATCTTGCCACGGCAAAACCACATGCTGAGACAGTCCGTAAAAAAGAAAGGCCAGGCGCACGTGTTGGCTGCCAATGTTGACCAAGTGCTGCTGATCGCCACGGTAAAACAGCCGCGCACGTCATTGGGATTTATCGATCGGTTTTTGGTGTCGGCCGAGGCGTTCCGAATTCCCCAAATCATCGTCTTTAACAAACGTGACATATTGGATGAACACGAGGCAGCACAGCAAGCTAACTGGGTGAAGCGCTATGAAGCGCTGGGGGTTCGTACGCTTACGCTGCAAGCTACGCATGATGACCTGACAGCCATAAAAAAGATGTTGAAAAAAAAGGTCACATTAATTGCGGGGCACTCGGGTGCCGGCAAATCAACATTGCTCAACCGCTTGTCCGATCGAATTAACCAGGAAACAGCAAACATTTCGTCATTTTCAAATAAGGGAATCCATACCACCACATTCGCACAAATGTTTCAACTGGAAGACGACAGCTTTGTGATTGACACACCCGGAGTAAAAGAATGGGGCTTAGTAGACATGGATCCACAAGAAATTTCAGACTACTTTCCTGAAATGCGCACCATCAGAACAAACTGCAAGTTTGGCGCGCGCTGCATTCACCTGCACGAGCCGGGGTGCGCTATTATTGCAGCCGTAGAAAATCACCAAATTAGTTTAGACCGTTATCACAGTTACCTAAGTATGGTGGCGGGCGAAGACAACCGAAAGTAACAGACCAAAAAACTTCAAGGCGAGGCGAAGCTCGAGCAGGCGAAATGAAATCAATGTTTCATACACCAGTCTCTTGCAGAGTGCCTGATCTTCTCTGTTATTTTGGTTCAGTGATCTTATCTTCTTGCACACGGCAAATGTAGACCAACGTTGCGCACTATTTCGGCTGAACTGCCGAACGGTCATTGAATTGGGCACCAGCCTCCTTTTTACCAGTGGCTGGCGCGAGTAATAAAAAAAGTGCTGGCGGCTGGCTCGAATCAAAAAATCAAAATCTTCAAATGCCAGCGTTTCATCATACCCACCCATCGCATCTAAAACAGATTTTCGAAACATCATCGTTGGCGGACAAACAAAGTAGCGATTGATAAGCGCAGCGTAAACATCACCTGTTGGGATTGTCGTGTGAGGGTGATTTGCCGAGTGCAACCCAAGCAATTCCCCTGCTTCGTTGATTAAAAAAGCATCTGAAAAAGTAACACCATAACGTTCGCCAGCCCGGAGCAAGTCTGCCAGCCCGGCTTCAACCCTTTGTGGCATCAATACATCATCAGCTGCCAGGTCAATGATAAATTCACCGACAGCATGCGCGACCCCTTCATTGAGCGAAACACAATAGCCTCGATTCAGCGGGTGCCGGATGAACACTACCTCCGGATGTTGGATCAAATGCTTTTCGATCACTTGCACACTATCATCTGAACTTCCATCGTCTATCACAATGAGTTGGATCGGTTGATGTGTCTGTGCCAATACAGAGTCAATCGCCTCGGCCACAAAGCGAGCATGGTTGTAACACAGGCATAAAACGGTGACGATGGGTTGATTCACAGAAGCTGCCGATAAGTCCGTTTAATGGTTGTTTCGGCACCGAGGCTCTTTTTGAAATGCAGTAAGGGCCGATTGATATCACCCTCTGACATAGAAGTCCCCAGGTTAAGCCATGGCACCCCTTTTGATCGTGCCAGGTCATAAAGTTTCTCAATCAAAAAGACATTGGGGCTTTGCCGGTTAAACATTTGCCGATGACTGTAATAGAATGTGTACCAAGAGTTACCCGATTCTCGCACCACGATTGCCGCTGCCGCCCTCACACTTTGAATTTCTACGGTGAAAGCCATGACAGCACGGGGGAAGGCTTCGCACAGCGCGCAAACCTGCCGCAAAGAGAGCGATAACTTTCGCCCTCTCTCCTTTCGGCATTGCGCTAAAAAATGGTACACAGAATCCACCTGGGTGAGGGGGATTCGCTTGAAACGAAAGGCCGTACGATTTTTTTTCAAGCGTTGCCGCTTAGACAGCGTAATTCTGTTTTCGAAGTCCTCGGCTTCAACATGCAAAACGCTGGCCACTTCATCCTGATACGTGGCTTTGAATTTCAACATATTTTGGTCCACAACATTAAAAAGGTCCTCATTCAGAATTTTGGGCGGACGCTTCAGCTCAAGCTGCTTTACGCCTCTCATTTTGAGTGTCATCAGAATGCCCTCCCTCCACCATCTCTCCAAAACTTGTTGATCGCCTTTGCCCTCGATCTCAAGGCCGCCAAAGGGTGCGCGGAATGGGCTGCGGGCAACGGCAAGGTCAACGTTAAAGGAGACAGATGCAACTACTTTTGCATCGCATAACAACTCGAAGCGTATCCACCCGGCCAATTTCTGAGACAATAAGTGGCGCGGTGCATTGTACAGATAAATTGTTTTCGCTTTCGATTTCTTGGAAAGTGAGACAGTTCGATACGTGTAGATACTACTCAATACGGAATGCCGAGGCGCTTGTAAATGAAATGCATGAGCCATGCCGGACCAATCATGAGAAATTGCACGTCTTTGAAAAACGATGGCTTTTTTCCCTCCACTTTGTGGCCATAAAACTGGCCAATCCATGCAGCAACAAAAATAGCGATGCAAACGGCCCAGAGGGGAGCAAAATCAGCGATCACAATCTGTCTGATCAAATAAAGGCATAGTGCGCCAAATAAAAACATGCCAATGGCAAGGGGAACCGACAAGGTAATATAGTAGATTAATGCTACTGCCAGCAAGACCGCAGCCCAGTTGGCAAAGATGGCACCCGCACCAAACAGCGACTGCAGGAAACCGGATGGAATGGAACCAATCAACCCAACCAGACTAAAAAAAATAAGCGGCACACACACCCAATGGATGGCTTTGTTGGTTGTGTTTTGGTGGCTTTCGCCATATTCTGAGAGAAGTGCATCTATTTTTCTCATAGCATCAATGTTTTGTTGCTGAATGCAGTTCAAAGCTACCGCAAATGAAATAACTTGTCAAACTTTGGTCTTTACCTTTTCCCAATTCTTAAATTGCCAAAATACCCTGCCCGTGGTCAGGTGGTTTCCCTGCGCATCGTGGATTTTGACATCGCACGGTACCACCACGGCCTCTTGAGCCTGAAGCGGTATAATGACTTGTTCATTTAACCATTGAGATGTAATTTCAAATTCTGCAGTTGCATCCATTTTTCCCTGATAATGGTATTCCATTTCCAATCGCTGCATGATGATACGATACTTTTTGATGTCGAGCAGACTGAGTAACAGAAAACCGGTGGTAAACTCGGATATTGTTGCCAACCCGCAGGCATGCAGCCCGCGTATGTGGTTGAAGTTGCTGCGCCTATAAGGCATGATGGTCTTCAACCGATAATCTTCTAATTCAATAATCCTAAAACCATGCGGTTTGTTAAAAGGAATCATCCGCGCGAGCGACCAGTTTAAGACTTTCAGATAAAATGCGGAATGTTTTGCTTTTTCAAGTATTTTGGCAGCCTCTAACATGATGATAACTTCGATTTTTGTGTTGGGTGATAGTTAAGTTTGCAATCGGCCGAAGGTAAAAACAATCTACACATGAAAAAAATAATTGTATTAGGTTCCGGACTGGTGGGCAAGGCAATGGCCATCGATTTGGCCAAACAATTTGACGTAACGGCAACAGACATCAACGACCAGGCGTTGGCTGAAGTGGACAGCCACGGCATCAAAACAAGATATCTGGATTTTGCCAACCTGCAAGCGCTGCAAACAGCCATTGAGCCGTTTGACCTTGTAATTGGTGCAGTGCCGGGCTTTATGGGTTTGCAAACAGCGAGAACGGTCATTGAGGCGAAGAAAAACATGGTGGATATATCATTTTTTCCGGAGGACCCATTTCAACTCGATGCGCTGGCGAAGAAAAATGACGTCACGGTTATTACGGATTGTGGCGTGGCCCCCGGTATGGGCAACATTATTTTGGGATACCACAATAAACGGATGAAAATCGATACCTACGAATGCCTGGTGGGTGGCCTGCCCGTGTTGCGCGAGTGGCCTTACGAATACAAGGCGGTATTCTCACCGATAGACGTCATCGAAGAGTACATCCGCCCGGCAAGGTATGTGCAAAACGGGGCATTGGTGGTGAGAGAGGCGCTCTCAGATCCTGAACTGATCCATTTTGAAAAAGCGGGCACTTTGGAATCCTGGAATTCTGACGGGTTGCGCTCGTTGATTAAGACCATGCCCAACATCCCCAACATGATTGAAAAAACACTGCGGTACCCTGGCTGCATCGAGTACCTGCGTGTGTTGCGCGAAACAGGGTTCTTCTCTTACGAGGAATTAGAAGTGAAAGGGATGAAAGTACGCCCGATTGACATCACGGCAAAATTGTTGTTTCCGAAGTGGAAACTGAAGCCCGGTGAAGAAGAGTTTACTGTGATGCGTATTCGTATGGTGGGTGAAGAAAATGGTCAACCGGCATCGTACGAATACAATTTATACGACCGGACCGACCAGGCAACCGGCACGCTTTCGATGGCACGCACAACGGGCTACACATGCACCGCTGCTGCACATCTGGTATTGAACGGTCAGTATTCACGGAAGGGAATAAGCCCCCCGGAGTTTTTGGGCGAAGATGAGGCGAATTTCCTATTTGTGATGCAGTACCTGAAAGCGCGCGGTGTCACATACCACGTAAAACGATCTTAGTCACCAGACAACAACACAAAAATGGGCAGCCGTACAATTGCACATCGCGAATGCCGGGCATGGCAGAAAACCTTCGGTTCACCCCGATTATTTTTGTAACACTTCCTTAAGATGGCTTCCCGAACATTTCATTACCTTGCCACAACGTAACTGTTTTTCATGACGTTCACCAAAAGACCTTCGCTGCTTCAGGCATTCACCCCCATTATTGCGCTAGTCATCTTTCTTTTTGTGAACGTAAGTGTGTTTGGGGCAGGCGCAACAGACGGGCCCAACCAGGTAGCATTGTTTTTGGCCGCTTCGGTGGCAGGCATTATTTCGTGGCGGCTCGGCTGCGATTGGGAAAAGATTGAAACCAGTGTGGTGAAAAGCATCAGTTCGGCCATGGGCGCAATGCTCATACTACTGGTGATTGGCTCGCTCTCAGGTACGTGGTTGCTCAGTGGCATTGTACCCGCCATGATCTATTTTGGGCTGAAGATTATGAACCCAACCATATTTCTATTTGCCGCGTGCATTGTGTGCTGCATCGTATCACTCGCCACGGGCAGCAGTTGGTCAACAGTGGCCACGGTTGGAATCGCTTTGCTGGGCATTGGCAAAACCCTGGGCATCCATGAGGGTGTGGTTGCAGGCGCCATCATATCCGGTGCCTATTTTGGTGATAAAATGTCGCCCTTATCAGATACCACCAATCTGGCACCGGCCATGGCAGGCACTGATTTATTCACGCACATCAGGTACATGGTGTTTACCACTGCCCCAACACTGGCCATCACGTTACTGATCTTCTTCATCTGGGGATTTACCGTGGATACTACCGGGGCAACCAATACAAGCGAAGTGTTACTTGCCATCGACAGCGCGTTCAATCTGAACCCGATTCTTTTTGTTGTTCCTGCACTGGTGCTGTTGATGATCGTCAGGAAGGTTCCGGCCATTCCGGCATTATTGGTCGGCTCAGTACTGGGCGCAATTTGTGCAATTGTTTTCCAGCCTCAGATCGTGGAGCAGGTTTCAGAAATCGTTAACAACCCCACCAAGTCTGCATTTGTTGCGGTGATGAAATCGATGGCGACCAGCATTAACGTAAAAACCGACAACGCCATGATCAACGAACTCTTATCGTCAGGAGGCATGGCGGGCATGCTCAACACAATATGGTTGATTCTTGGAGCCATGATTTTTGGTGGCGTAATGGAATCAAGCGGGCTGCTGATGCGCATTGTGGAAGAGATCATCAAATTTGCGCATTCTACCGGCTCACTGGTGTTATCGACAGCTGTCACCAGCATTTTTTTCAATTGCACAGCCGGTGACCAATACATGGCCATTGCCATACCGGGGCGCATGTTTGCCGACACCTATCGCAGGCAGGGTTACAAACCTGAACTGCTGAGCCGTACGCTAGAAGATGCCGGCACTGTTACCTCGGTGCTGGTGCCGTGGAACACGTGTGGTGCCACACAATCAAAAGTGTTGGGCGTGGCCACAGCGAGTTACGCACCCTATTGCTTTTTTTGCATCATCAGCCCGTGCATGACGGTGCTTCAAGCCTATATGAATTTTAAGATCCGCAGGCTCAATGACAAAACATCATAAAGCCAACATCACCCACGAAGAAATCAACGAGTTGCCACTCGGAGCCTATGAAGGCCATGTGGAAATTATTTCTGGTGCAACAGAATTGGCTTACGTATTTGACGAAATCAACGAGCACCCGGTGGTTGGCTTTGATACTGAAACCAAACCGGTGTTTGTGCGCGGGCATTCCAACAAAGTCGCTTTGATGCAAGTAGCGATCCCAAAAAAAGTGTTCCTCATCCGCCTGAACAAAACAGGACTTACTGCACCCGTTATTCACTTTTTAGAGAATGAGAATATCTTGAAGGCCGGAGTAGCGTTACGCGATGACATCAAGGGATTGCAAAAGCTGACATACTACCGCCCTGCAGGGTTTGTGGATCTGGCTGAAATAAGCAAGCAAGCAGGATTAGAGGTTGAGAGTGTAAAAAAACTGGCAGGGTTGCTGTTGGGATTTCGCATCTCTAAGGGCGCCCAAACCAGCAACTGGGAAGCACACGAACTCAACGACAAGCAAATCAGTTATGCAGCTACGGACGCCTGGGTTTGCCTGGAAGTGTATCGGAAACTCATGCACCGATAAAACTGCTTGCAGCCCATACTAAAAAAGGGGAAGCGATGGTCGAATAATACAACAGACCCTCAGCAGCTACAGCGGATGAGCGCCAACAGCAATCGATTACGCATTTTTATGCCAGAACAAGCCTTTCAGTATTTTTGAAAGGTACATGTGTTTTCTTTGCTGTTACCGGCATGGGTGATGATCAATTCAACAGGAATCACTCGTTTCGGATATCGACCATGTTTCTGGTTGTCACTTGCCAATCGGTTGTGACGGGCGCATGTGCGAACATTTCAAAAGGCGTCTTCTGACGAGCGTACCATGTACCTATAACGCACACATACCCAGGCAATTTTTGAAATAGAGATTTTTTGACACAGGGGTAAATAGCATTAACACGGCCACAAATGATGGAGCGGAGAGAGAGGGATTCGAACCCTCGTGGCGCATCACGCGCCAAACGGTTTTCGAGACCGTCCCATTCAGCCACTCTGGCATCTCTCCGTGCCGTAAAAATAAAAAACTCCCAAAGTTTTGGCGAGAGTTTTCATTGTAGTTTTTTGTATTGATTTACTCGAACCGCAACGATTCGATCGGGTCTAAACGCGAAGCCTTGTTAGCCGGGTACCACCCTGAAATCAACCCTACAAAGATACAGATGGCCAACCCTACAATTATCCAAAGCCAGGGAACGACAAATACACTGCTGCCAATGGCCTTCGATAGTAGATTTCCAATCAGGATTCCGAGTACCACACCCGCCAAGCCTCCAATGATGCACACCACAATGGCCTCGATCACAAATTGCTGGCGTATGCGTTGGGGAGTAGCGCCCAACGCTTTGCGCACTCCCACTTCGCGTGTACGCTCCGTAACTGACACCAACATGATGTTCATCAAAGCAATAGAGGCGCCTAACAGCGTGATAAAGCCAACACCGAAACCACCGATGCGCAGCGCGCTGGTGATGGAGTCTAACTGCTGCCCTAGCGTCTCGCTCTTTTCTAAGTCAAATGAATTTTCACGGCCCACTTCATCCCTCCTGATCCTTCGCATCAGACCGGTGGCTTCGCCCATCGCAAAGTCCAGCATATCAGGGTTAGGCACCCCCACCGTAAGCCGGTAATTCAATCCTTGCCCGGCAGCCAGTTGGTTGGCCACGATAATGGGAATCATCATCATGTTGTCGAAGTTGTTTTCAGATAAACTTCCCTTTTCCTGCATTACGCCAATCACTTTGAATTGCGTACCCTTAAATGAAACAACCGTGTTGACAGGGTTCTTCTTTTTGCCGTACAGTACCTGAGCGAGTTTGTAGCCCAAAATTGCCACCTTGGAACCGTACTGAATTTCAAACTTTGAAAAATTCCTGCCGTCTTGCAGATTTAAACCTTTGATAGGCATGTAATCTTCATTTACCCCGCGTACGTTTACGTTGGGGTTGGTTTTTTCAGAGCCATGCTTGATTTCAGCCAAAATGGTGACACTCGCAGACAGACTGATGATGGCATCGCCAGGATACTCTTCAATAAAACGCTGCGCTTGATTCAACAGCAGAGGAGAATATACTTTTTCCTTCACGCCATCACGGGCAGTGCCGCGGTTAAACCTCGAGGAGATATCAAATGTGTTGGCACCCAAAGAAGACAAACTCTGCGATACCGAACGCTCAATCCCGTCAATAGCCGTAAGGATGCCCACCAGCGATGTGATGCCGATGGCGATGATACAAGCCGTGAGTACGGAGCGGAGCATGTTGGCCTTTACCGACCGGAGACCTTCTTTCACATTTTCGACTAAATTCATGAATTGGCGCCTGTTATTGATTCTGCCGATTTTACTACCAAAATGAAGCACAAAAGTATAACTTTCAGCATTCAAACCAGAACGACCGATAATTATCGCATTTGTTTCACAATGATGGGGATTATACGATGAGGGCGCTGATTTTGTTTTTACTCGTTTTGATGGCCAACGTGGGAATGGCCAACTACATTTTCATTCCCATGGATGAAAAGCAGAGCAATCACCTAAAGGCTTACGGCCTTGCGTATTGGGTGTTGAAGTTGGACACCGAAGTAGACTGGCTGCTGAACTACCGAGGCGGAAGTTTCATGTGCAAGTATCACCCTAAAATCCAAAATGAGCTGGTGGTGAGGGGTGTTTCTTATGAAGTGATTTCCGATGCCCAAGCCAACCAGATTATTAATGAGATCGCCAGCCCTGCCGCCAATTACGACATGATGAAACTAGAAAAGTACCCGCGCATCGCAGTGTACTCACCTAAATCGAAACAGCCGTGGGATGATGCCGTTACCCTTGTGCTGACCTACGCAGAAATTCCGTATACCGTGGTTTTTGATGATGAGGTGTTGGAAGGCGAACTGGTCAAATACGACTGGCTGCACCTGCACCACGAGGATTTCACCGGCCAATACGGAAAGTTCTATAGCCAATATGCGAACGTCCCCTGGTACATTGATCAGGTAAAAGAAGCCGAAACCACCGCACGCAAGTTCGGTTTCAGCAAAGTTTCGCAGCTAAAACTAGCCACCAGCAAACGGATCAAGGAATTTATGGTAAGCGGTGGCTTCTTGTTTGCCATGTGCTCTGCCACTGACTCATTTGATATTGCGCTTGCGGCAGAAGGCATAGACATTTGTGAGCGCATGTACGATGGTGACGCAGCCGACCCTGCTGCCCAAGAAAAACTGAATTTCAGCCGCACCCTTGCGTTCACAGATTTCCACATCTCGCGCGACCCCTACCAATACGAATTTTCGGACATCGATAACAATGCACCGGAGCGTGGGCTTCGGCAGGATAATGATTACTTCAATTTGTTTCAATTCTCAGCCAAATGGGATCCAATCCCCTCCATGCTCACACAGAACCATACCCGCGTGATCAAAGGGTTTTACGGGCAAACTACAGGCTTCAAAAAAAATCTCATCAAAGCAGACGTAACGATTATGGGTGAAAACAAGGAAATTAAAGAAGCAAAATACTTGCATGGGGTAATGGGCAAAGGCTTCTGGACTTTTTACGGTGGCCACGACCCGGAAGATTATCAGCACACAGTTGGTGAGGAACCAACAGACCTGGCACTGCATCCCAACTCACCCGGATACCGGCTGATCTTGAACAACATCCTGTTTCCGGCAGCCAAAAAGAAAAAGCAAAAGACATAAACGCATTACGACCTTGAAACCACTGTTGCTTTTGTTTATTCCTCTGTTGGTTGCTTGCCAAACAAAAAAAATTACTACATCACCAGATGATGTTGCTCGACAGCAGCTCGGTATCAATTTTGACCGATGGCCAAATGAACTCAATACCATGACTCTCTACCTGCAAAAAAACGATAATCCCTCGCGGGTAACACGCGGGCTCGTGCTTGACAACACAACAAATGAAATACTCTACCAATTTTCATTTATGGCCGGACACGCCAAGTGGGTTGATAATGTCAACCTGGAGGTGTTCGATGCGCCCGAAGTAATGAAAGAGGGAGACGATATGTTAAAACATACAAAAAAAATAGATATAAACTCTTTTAAACGTCCGTATGAATAACCTGAAACTCACCCTAACTTGTATTGTATTTTGCGTGGTAATCCTGCATGTGTCAACACCGAAGCGGCCTTCATCGGTGCAGGGAATTGAGGTTGCTTCTTTTGAGGATGGGCCACAACAGTTCATCAAATTTCATCGGGAGATTCGCACCCCTGTTGATGCCGAACATCCCCAATACCCTGCCGGGCACCTGATCCAAGAGCTAAAAATCGCACAGGCAGCAGCCAGCGCTGCATCGGTACAAAATGCACGAACCCAAAATAACGGAGTATTGGAGTGGAAAGAACGCGGGCCAGCCAACGTGCCCGGACGGACCCGTGGCTTGGCTGTAGACCCCGGTGATGCCAACAGGAACACTTGGTATGCAGGTTCAGCCGGAGGTGGAGTGTGGAAAACAACCAATGCTGGAGGCACCTGGACTTTGATCACGCCAGACCTCGCAAACCTTGCAACCACTGTGATTAACATGGCTCCTTCTAACCCAAATGTGATCTACATTGGTACCGGTGAGGGCTTTGGCAACCTGGATGGAGTTCAAGGAAACGGCATGTACAAGTCAGTTGACCGTGGGGTTACCTGGAGTTACCTGCCGGCAACCGCAACGTTTGACGACATTAACCGGGCCGTAATCGACCCAAACAACGAAAACGTTATCGTAGTGGCCTCAAACGCGGGTATCTACAAATCAATAAACGGTGGTACAAGTTGGACACAAGTATCAACCAGAACAGTAGTCCAGGATCTGGATGCAACACCTGGAAATTTCAACATCTTGTATGCCGCGCAAAATGGCGGGGGTGTTT
>DHLV01000116.1:0-372 GCA_002405445.1 Flammeovirgaceae bacterium UBA4659
CACAATCAAAGTGGGATCCCGCCAGGCAGCGTGGACGACCCGTGCGTGTGCGTATGACCCTGCCAGTGATTTTTCGGTTATCCAATTGATAAACGCAGTTATTCGCCCAACCAGTTTGATGCTTGGCAATAAAGCGCTAGATTTTCGGCATGATGGATTGGTTCATCGTGCCGAAACTCAAGCGCTGGCTGCTCAATACAAACACGGTAGGATTAACAGTGTTTGCAACGGCTACGGCATTTTGTCTGTACACATGCCTGTTTGCGCTTCGTAAAAGTTTTACCGCAGCCACTTTTGGTGGCATCTCTTTCTTGAACATCGACTACAAAGTGTGGCTTATTTTGTCGCAGGTGCTTGGCTATATGGTGTCAA
>DHLV01000116.1:511-4199 GCA_002405445.1 Flammeovirgaceae bacterium UBA4659
ACAGGTGCTTGGCTATATGGTGTCAAAGTTCATCGGCATCAAAATCATCTCAGAGCTGAAACCGGAAAGACGCGCATGGGGCATTTTGGTGATTGCTGCATGTGCGGTCACGTCTTGGCTCGCGTTTGCGTTGGTGCCCATGCCGTACAACATCATTTTCTTGTTTTTCAACGGCTTGCCATTGGGAATGGGTTGGGGGTTAATGATCGGTTACCTGGAAGGCCGGAAGACAACTGATGTAATGGCAGCGGGTTTGTCGGTCAGCTTTATCTTTGCCTCGGGTTTCAGTCGCACCATTGGCAGCATTATCATGAATGACTGGGCATTATCGCCTTTTTGGATGCCATTTGCGTCTGCGTTGGTTTTCTTTGTACCACTGCTGCTGTTTGTGTTCCTGATCAACCACCTGCCCGCCCCAACTGCCGAAGATGAGCAACTGCGCACCAAACGAAAGCCGATGACCGGTGAGGAACGGTTGGTTTTTTTTAAAGCGTTTGCACCCGGCCTGATTTTGTTGATTCTCTTGTATGTATTGTTAACTACGTTTCGCGATTTACGCGATAATTTTTCTGCGGAAATATGGGAGGCTCTGGGATATGGAAAGTCTTCGCAAATCTACACTGTAACGGAAGCTCCGGTCTCGCTCATCGTACTCATTGTGATCGGGAGTTTGATGTTTATCAAATCTAATTATTTTGCATTCATGCTCATCCATCTGATTGTGCTGGTAGGGCTGATAATTGTGGGTGCGAGTACCTTTGGCTTTGAACACCAATGGGTGAGCGCCCCCGTTTGGATGATTTTAGTGGGCGTGGGATTATACTTTGGTTACATCGCGTTCAACAGCGTGCTGTTCGATCGGTTGATTGCTACTTATCGATACGTGAGTACCGTTGGATTTTTGATTTACCTGGCAGATTCCTGCGGATATGTGGGGAGCGTGGCAGTTGTATTCTATAAAAATCTCGGTCAGCCGAATGTAAGCTGGCTTGTGTTTTTTACTGAAGCAGCATACATTATGTCTGCCATTGGTTCGATACTCATTACCGCATCAATGGTTTACTTTCACCGCAGGTACAAACGATCGTAAAAGTTGGTGTAAAAACTTTCATGAGCCACCCTACTCCTCTTTTACTTGATGTGTGTTAAGCAGTGAGTTAGTTGGTGCCGTTGGGATCGAAAACCCAGGTGTCATCAAATCGCAACGTGCCTGAACGTCCGGTGGTAACATATCCCAGATTTCCGATGGCGAACCCGGCAGAAGCATCACGCGCCCTGCCTTTTGACGAGAACAGCACGTATTCTTTCCACGTGTCAGTAGTTGCATCATATTGCCATGTGTCGCCAAAGGGCTGGCTGTTAACCGAACCGCCAGTAATGTATCCGAATCCTCCGAATGCAAAGGCAACCGCAAACTCCCGCGCAATCGGCTGATCGATTCGATTACCGTTGGCATCGCGCTGTGTGAGCGCTGCTTTTTGGGTCCATGTGTTGGCTGTTGGATCATACTGCTCCACCTCGCGGATTGCCAGCCCATTGTTGGAACCGCCCAACACAATAACAGCGTTGTTTAAAGTGAACGCAACTGCGTTTACCCGCTTGCGGGCTATGCTGGTGCGTTGCACCCAGGTGTCGGTGGCCGGCAAATACTCCCAAATATCATTCAGCGCGTTACCATTGAAACCCGAGCCCGCAAATCCTCGTCCTGCAACACTGAAACCGATTGCCCCTGTTCGCCCGGTTTCACCGGTAGCGCCAAAGTCTTTTATTTTCCGCCAGCTACCCGCGCCCCCGTTGGCGGCCGGATCAAATTCCCAAAAATCACGCAAACGGTTTACCCCATCGGTTCCAAGGCCTACGTATCCTTTGTTCCCAATAGAGAAACCCACCGCACCGCTTCGTGCCGTGCCCGGGAAATCGGCTTTTTGCACCCAGGTATTTAGGGTGGCGTTAAATTCCCAAAAATCGTTTACGCGGTTGAGAACACCTCCGGTCGTTACGCCATCAACAAAGCCTCCGCCAACGTATGCCTTGTCGCCAATTACAAAATACGCGGACCCACTGCGGGCGAAGCCACCGAAATCCGCCAGCGATGTCCAAGAACCAGATTTGACGGTTGCCGGGGTAGGTGAACTGCCTCCGCAGGATGAAAGCAATATGATGCAGGACGCAAGTGTAGCCGCTGATAGAGTAAATGAAACGAACTTCATAGAATACTTAGTTTGGTACATACGAATAGAAGATTTTCAATTTGGATTTGCTTATAGGGTGATTGCGACTGCCAATGGCTACGCGGTTTATTTCGGTATTGATGCCGGGCGCAATGGCAGAGATCATCACAGGCGTTATAAACTGATTTGTAGTTAAAAGTTCGGACGAAATATAGTTGGTTAAAACGAAACTATACTTCGTTTCGACAATGTATTCTCTATCCAGCACCAAATTTGCGGTCAGCACGTTGCTCCGGTCAAAAGGCGGCACGGGTTCATAAGGTACATTTGAATTGTCGGTTTTGAAGAGTGCGAGCGTCTTTGGAGGAGGAAAATTTCCCAGATAGGTATTCTGCACCGGATACACTTCGAGTATTGCATCGATCAAAACAATCTTTCGGTTGAGAAAAAACTCCTTCACCGATGGGAACTCAATCTTGGTTCCTACTCCAATCCCTGACTGCATAAATGTGAGGCCACCGGTTTGTGAAGAGGGAATTGTGCGTCTGCGTGCGAGTGTGGAGATTGATGTTGCGCTGCGATCTGCCGATAAGTTGTTGAATTGTAAAGCTGCATTTACGATTGGGAAGTCAAACTTCACTTGCTCGCGCGCATCCCTGACGAGCGTCTTGTAGAAGATCCGGATTTTGCACCTGCCGGCACGAAAGCCCGCAATACTCGCACCGGATGGAGATGTGCCTTCCACCCGCAACCCTTTAAAAAAATCTGTTACAAAGATATTGGCGCTTTTGAAAAATTGTGTTGTATCCGCCTTCGCGATATCAAACCAGCGTTTTCCAAAGCTGCTTGGAAGAGGAATGTAAACTGAATCTCGCAGCGGTGTGAACCGCACAGTCTTTGATGCGATGACTGAATTAAAGTATTGGGATCTGCTGGTATTGTAAAATCCTGAGGGTACAGTAAACAGCGAAACGCGATCCTCGCCACGGTAAGGCACCGTCTGGCGCGGCCGCGGAGTCTGACTCAGTTCAAAAACGTTTAGCGACACTGCCTTGGTGGTATCACCGTACCAATAGTCGTTGTACGAAAGCACCAAACCGATTGAATCATAAGTAGCATCCGCATTGAGCGTAAACGGACTGATAAATCCGACCTGAAAATACGTTGAAGCGGTGATGCGGCCCATTAAAGGATCTGCGCAATCACCGATCAACAATGTGTTTGAGTTTGAGGTGGGTATGGAGTCAAAAAGCGTGGTGGACGTGGCGATCGAAAATGTGTCGGAAAATATGGTTTGCAGGTTGCTACGGCTGAAGTTTTTATCAGCGTTCAAAACGCCTTTGTCTTCGCAAGACCAAAGGAAAATCAGCGACCCTAAACAACAAAAGAGTAACAAGTTTTTCAATCTTTTCAACACCGGCATACCGACAACGAATTTGCTCAAGTTTTATTAGGACTGAAAAACGGAACAGAAAGTTTTACGTGCACGAAAAATAAACTCTGACGGGTTTCAAATA
>DHLV01000116.1:4405-4747 GCA_002405445.1 Flammeovirgaceae bacterium UBA4659
AACCTTCTGATCCGTAGTCAGATGCTCTATTCAGTTAAGCTACAAGCCCAAAAAACAACGCTTTATGTACTCTTTACCTGAGCCGCCTTTGAGGTACTTCTCCCTCTTTCTCGCTTCAGATCTTGAATCATATCGCTCGACAAACACCACCGACCATGGTGCGTAAAATCCGGTTGACTTTGCCCTGCCTGGATTGTGCTCTCTCAGCCTTCGGTCTACGTTGTCAGTCAGGCCAACGTAAAACCGAAAGTGTCCATCACTCTTCAGCACATATACAAAGTGCATCACCCAAATGCTCCCTGCCTGCCGGCAGGCAGGTATTCAGTTAAGCTACAAGCCCAA
>DHLV01000116.1:4884-5081 GCA_002405445.1 Flammeovirgaceae bacterium UBA4659
AGTTAAGCTACAAGCCCAAAAAACTTTTTGCTCCTCACAAGCATCATTAATACTGATAGCTGTTGGAAACAGCCTGCAAATTTAGTGGAATAAATTCTTTGACCAAATACTGTTTTTGGGCAATAACACTAAAACTGTACTTTTGCCGTTCAAAAATAAGTGCAACAATGCGTAAGTCTCTGTACATCATCATACCG
>DHLV01000218.1:0-360 GCA_002405445.1 Flammeovirgaceae bacterium UBA4659
AGTCGCTGTTGAGCCTGGGGTTTGTTCGATTACTTTGCATCATACCCCGAAATTTTTCGAGATAATATTCGCTCACCATAAAATCCTCCCGCGCCTTGTTTTGAGGTTCTACATAGTTTTGCAGTTGCTTGGTAACGCTAGCTACTTTGGCGGGGTCTTTGATTTCCAAAAACAACACGTGTGCCCATTCTTTCCAATTGGTCTCGCGCAGATTCCTGTCAGGGTAAACATCCCAATAATTATCGAAAAGCGTAATGACATCAAACCCAAAACTGTTGTTTTGCTTTGGCTTCTCAAATACGCCTCCAATCTCAAATTCCTTTGGCCTGCGCACGCCATCTGATCCGAGAATAATTTGCG
>DHLV01000218.1:552-7029 GCA_002405445.1 Flammeovirgaceae bacterium UBA4659
TTTGCAATCTTATCGCTGATAAAGACTTTGCCTTTGTCATGAAAATCAGAAAACGAACCATGCTTCAACCGAAAGGTGAAAAGGTCAAAGAACGCGGAGTCTGCATACACTACCTGATCGCCAAACACTTCCTCTCCGATGCGCATGTCGCAGTAGCCTGTCATATATCGTACTACGTTGTCTACATCACTAAAATTCTGCCTCACGTAGTTGCCGAGGGGCATGGGAGCCACGCCATACCGGTCGCGTTTCCCTTGAAATTCGCGCCAAAACTGAACGCGATAAATTCGGTCTGCATTTACCTGGCCTTCGTCCCAGCGCGCAGAATAGCCCCAATTCAGGTAGGCGGTGATGCAACAGGCAACGGCCATTCCCATGCCAAATATGTTGATGAAGATGAACAGCCTGTTCTTTGAAAGATTCCGGAAAGTGATGAGCAGATAGTTTTTTATCATACTGATTGCTTTAAATATTAGCGCGTAAGTCAATGATAAGATTGATTGCAGGTGGTGAAGGTTGCAGGCAGAAAGAAAAAATTGAGATCATCTTCAGTGGCAGCAAAACTATTTCATGCATCACCGTAGCGATACTTGTTCAGCATCGGACAACACTGTGTTCAATGAACGAACACAGACCAGCGTTCATCAATCTTCCAATCGAAGATCAAATATGGAATTGCTCTTTGATATTTTCAGTAACCACTTTACCGTCAAACAGATTGACAATGCGGTGCGCATAGTTGGCATCATAAGGCGAGTGCGTTACCATAATGATGGTGGTGCCTTCTGCATTGAGCTCTGAGAGCAACTTCATTACTTCTTCACCATTTACAGAATCCAAGTTACCGGTAGGTTCATCAGCCAAAATCACCTTGGGTTTGGCCACAATGGCACGCGAAATGGCCACACGTTGTTGCTGCCCGCCCGAAAGTTGTTGCGGGAAGTGATTTCTGCGGTGCATGATGTTCATTCGTTCCAATACTTCCTCTACTCGGTTCTTGCGTTCATCTGAGGGCACCTTCATGTACAACAGCGGAAGCTCCACATTCTCGAATACCGTCAGCTCATCAATCAGGTTGAAACTCTGAAATACAAAACCGATTGATCCCTTACGCAACTGTGCACGCTGGCGCTCCGAGTACTTAGAGACTTCGTTCTCGCCAAAATGATACTCACCCGAACTCGGATTATCCAGCAAACCTAAAATATTTAACAGGGTAGACTTACCGCAACCCGATGGCCCCATAATGGCGACAAACTCACCATCTCTGATTTCCATGTTGATGCTGTTGAGGGCGGTGGTTTCCACTTCTTCGGTGGTGTAGACTTTTTCGAGGTTTTTTAGTTTTATCATGGAGTATGATTTGTTGATGGTTTATATTCTAAGCCTTTTCTGTTTGATAAATACTGATGATTTCTTTAAAAGTTACACCTTGTAAATGAGACACCAATATTTGTTTTTGGTTGCATCTTTTCAAATATTATTTCATGTAGTGACAATTTATTACAACAACTTATTTCAAAATCAGCACTTCGTTATTACCAAAGTTTTCGTAAGACGATGTGATCACTCTATCGCCTGGTTTCAATCCCTCCAGCACTTCAAAATACTCTGATCCCATCTTTCTTCCCAACTTCACTTCCCGTTTCACCGCCTTGCCTTCATTCTCTAAAATAAATACCCAATTGCCGCCTGTGTCTTTGTAGAATCCGCCAATCGGCAGTAACAACTCTTGTGATGGTTGCCCCAACTCCACGCGCATCCGCAGCGACTGACCGCGCCTGATACCCTGTGGCACCTCTCCTGCAAAATTCATGTCCACTTCAAATCGTCCATTTTGAATGGTCGGGTAAATGTAAGTAATGGTAAGGCTATACGTTTTTCCCGCAAAGTCGGTAGTAGCAGGCAAGCCAACAGAAATTTTCGGTAAGTACAATTCATCTATCGGCACGCGCACTTTATAGCTGCCCACCACGTCTACCTGCCCCAAACGCTGGCCGGTGGTTACGGCCTGGCCCAATTCCCAGTGTGGTGTAGACAATTGCCCATCAATAGGTGCGCGAATTACCATGTTATCTAAAATGCGGCTGACACCGTCTAAGCTTTTTGTCATGCGCTGTTCTGAGAGACTTGTTTCGCGCAATTGACGAATGCGATCGATTGAATCATTTTTGTAGACCTCGTAAGTGATCCGCTTGCGCTCCACATTGTATTTATAATCCGCCTCGGTTCTCTCAAAATCTTGTTTCGCGATCAACTTTTTCTCAAACAGTTGTTTTTGCCTCCGATATTGTGGCTCTAAAATGGCGAGTTGGTTATCGATGAGCGCCAACTGCTGGCGCTGGTCCAAGTCGTTGCGCATGATGTTCAACTTTGTTTCGCGGGCCCGGTTGATACTTTCGTTGAACGAAGCCTCTTGCTGCAGCACCGACAACTCGCGGTTGAGGTTTGTAAGCTCCAATATCACATCGCCCCGCTTGAGCATGGCCCCGCTTTCTGCCACAATGCGTTTGATGTTGCCACCCTCAATGGCATCTAAATAAACGGTGCGGCTGGGCTCAACCGTGCCTGTTTGGGGGATGTACTCTTTGAACTCACCCATCTTCACATCTGAAATGGTCAATTTCTCCCGATCTGCCACGTACGTAGACCTCCGATCAGAAAACCAAAACTGATACACCACAAAGGCTGCAAACAAACCAATGCCCCCAATGGTGGCCAGCCGCTTCACGGTCCAAAACTTCTTTTTTATCTGCCGATCCATGAGCAATTAAATTCGTTGATCACATTTGCCAACAAGCGTGCCAACAGGCCTGTGCCATCAAAATCAATGAAATATAGGCAAAATTGAACCAATTTGCGTTCAGATTTGAACTGGTATGTCCGCATGCGGACGATATTTTATACTTTTGACGCTGCCCTATTTCGAATTCCGCGCAAATACGCGGAAATCCCGTTTCGGTATCAATGTTGTCACCTCTTTGGTGGACAATAGCGTTTATGGTAACATTTATTCGATGTTTGCTTCCCTGTTTTTGTTTCATTTTCGAGTGTGGGTTCGCTCAGGATAAGTTAATGGCTGATTCAGTTCAGTTCAATTATTCAATTGTAGAAACTCCTTATGGCGATTACTTTGGAAAGATAACTTTACGAAAAATCGGCCACCACTACCTAGGAGAACTCGTTGATGACGAGGATGGAAGTTCCCATCATCTGAAAGTTATCAAGTATGATGGGAAGGAGTTCGTCTTTGCTTTAAAGTTTGACGGATTAAAATTTGTCTTTAGTTGCCGCATTGTGGGCGATTCCCTGGTCGGAACTGGCGTTTCCAGGCGTGAAGATTTTGAATTTTTACTGAAAGGAAAACTAATCAGAAATTAAGAGTATGAAATTTTTGTTTTTTTTTATCACACTATACAGCCTTATTCAACAGATTTCATTTTGCCAGATCATCAGCGGGCAAATAGTTGACAAGGCCACGTTAGAACCCCTAGAATACTCTACTATTCGAGTAGTAAAAGGAAACATCGGAACCATTAGCCTGAAAAATGGAGAATTTGAGCTTGACATTTCGAAATCAACAAAGAATGACTCAATACGATTTAGCTACCTGGGGTACGAAACGGTGACATTGGCAATGAACGTCCTACAACCCTCAAGAAAAGAACTGATAAAACTTACTCCGGTTTCATTCAACCTGCAAGAAGTGATTGTAAATGAAAAACCGAAAACAATAGTCATCGGAAATCAAAGGGTAGGCCGGAACTACACTGGGTGGGGTGATTTCAAAAGTCTGAGAGGTCGGATACGAGGTATACTGGTTGACGTGCAGGATTGTCCGGTAAAAGTAAAATCAATGTCCTTTCGCCTTAATCATAACGACTGGGACAGCGTTGCTTTCAGATTGAATATCTCAGAAGTGAACGACAAGCACCGAGGTAATTCGTTGCTGAAAAAGAACATATTTGTTACCACTGGTAAAAAGCATAAATGGGTGCGTATTGATCTGAACCAGGAAAACATACTCATCTGCTCAAAAGCTGTTGTAAGCCTTGAATGGGTTGATGCTTGGGGAAAGACCGGTGAATTCAGCAACTTACTGACTGTCTCACTAGGTAAAAATCGTGGATACACGTATAAGCAAGAGCCTGGGGAAGAATATGGACAACTAACATTTGGCGACAGTATGCCGGCAATTATACTTGAGGTTTATTCGAACTGAGAAAAAACAAAATAAAACTAGCAATGTCAGACTCAAAGCGCGGAAAAATCCTAATCGTAGACGACAACGAAGATTTGCTGAAGGCCGCAAAAATGTACTTAAAGCGCCACTTCGCACAGATCGATATCGAGAAAAATCCAGAAGCGATTCCTAGTTTGATGAAACAAGAAGACTACGATGTAATTCTGCTGGACATGAACTTCACCAAAGATGTGAGCAGCGGCAGCGAAGGATATTATTGGTTGGAGAAAATTTTACAGATCGATCCCTCAGCCGTAGTGGTGTTGATTACCGCGTATGGCGATGTGCAGATGGCCGTAAAAGCCATTAAGGCCGGTGCCACGGATTTTGTGTTGAAGCCGTGGGAGAATGAAAAATTGCTGGCCACCTTGTTTTCTTCCATGCGCCTGCGCGAATCGCGCGATGAAATCGAAACGCTCAAAATCAAGAACCAGGAGATCAATCAATCCATCAACGAAAAGTATAGCAACATCATTGGCCAAAGTGCCGCCATGCAACGCATTTTTCAAACGATCGACCGCGTGGCGCAAACAGATGCCAACGTGTTGATTTTAGGTGAGAACGGTACAGGTAAAGAATTAATTGCGCGTGCCATTCACGCCAACTCTTCGCGCAAAGCAGAGTCTTTTGTAAGTGTTGATTTAGGTTCTATTACCGAAACACTATTTGAGACAGAACTTTTCGGGCACAAGAAAGGCTCATTTACAGATGCCAAGGAAGACCGCCCCGGCCGCTTTGAGTTGGCACACGGTGGTAGTTTGTTCTTAGATGAAATCGGCAACCTATCGATGCCGCTGCAAGCCAAACTATTAACGGTGCTTCAAAACAGAAAGGTGAGCCGCGTGGGCAGCAACAAAGAAACCCCTATCGATTTAAGATTGATTTGCGCAACCAATATGCCGCTGTACGACATGGTGAAAGAAAATCGCTTTCGGCAAGATTTACTGTATCGCATCAACACCATCGAAATTCAAATTCCACCGCTGCGCGACCGCATTGAAGATATTCCGCTGCTAGCCAACCACTTCTTAAAACACTATTCGGGCAAGTATGGCAAGAGCATCTCTAAAATCAGCGATGCCGCCATAACGCGCATGAGCAAGCACCCCTGGCCAGGCAACATACGCGAACTGCAACATGCGCTGGAGCGCGCCATCATA
This sequence comes from Flammeovirgaceae bacterium UBA4659, assembly GCA_002405445.1. Lineage (GTDB taxonomy): Bacteria > Bacteroidota > Bacteroidia > Cytophagales > Cyclobacteriaceae > ELB16-189. The sequence continues at coordinate 5,956 of DHLV01000218.1, forward strand.
TTGAGCAACAGCCATGTGCTGCAACCCGAAGATTTCAACTTCAACATCGTCAGCACTTCCAAGGAAAACGAATCATCTGTGGCGTTAGACCAATACAACTTAGACGAAGTGGAAAAACTGCTCATTCGCAAGGTGTTGAAAAAATACAACGGCAATATTACGCAAGCGGCAGCCGAACTTGGGTTGACGCGCTCGTCACTATACCGAAGGCTGGAGAAACACGGACTTTAATTTAATTCGTTGATTCGACAATTCGGTAATTTACCGATGAAATGCCCAAATGATGACCTCGTTTAGTGAACGAATCAACGAATTTACAAATTAGCAAACCAAATGTTTAAAGACTTTCGATTTCGGGTGGCGTTTAGAGTGCTGTTGCTGGGTAGCACCATGGCCTTGGCTGTGTTCATGTTCGCCCGACCGAATATGGTTTTTGCTGCAAGCCTGATGGTGCTCATCATCATCGGTCAATTGTTTGATTTGTACCGCTTCACATCGCAAACCAACCGCAAACTCACCCGGTTTTTAGAGTCAGTGAAATATTCTGATTTTATCTCAAGCTTTGCCCACGACAACCAATTGGGTTCCAGCTTCCGCGATCTGAACGCGGCCTTCAATGAAGTATTGGAAGCATTTCGAAAGGCCCGGTCCGAAAAAGAGGAGAACTGGCAATACCTGAATACCATTGTGCAGCAAGTGCGCACCGGCATACTTTCGTATGATGGCGATGGCAAAGTAGCGCTGATGAATACCAACGCCAAACGTTTTGTCGGCTTCTCAAACCTTAAAAACATTGCAGAGCTGGAGAGCAAAAACCCAACGCTATATGCCATATTGAAAGAATTGCAGCCGGGCAAAAGTTCGCTGTACAAATCAGGGAACGAATACTTGCTGACCATTCAGGCAACGGAAATGCGCGTGCGCGGCAACACCATCAAGCTGGTAACGTTGCAAAACATCCAAACAGAATTGCAACGCCAGGAACTGGAAGCGTGGCAAAACCTCACGCGCGTGTTACGGCACGAGATCATGAATTCCATTACGCCCATATCATCGCTTACCTCAACACTGAAA
>DHLV01000218.1:7120-10585 GCA_002405445.1 Flammeovirgaceae bacterium UBA4659
GAATTCCATTACGCCCATATCATCACTTACCTCAACACTCCGCGAAATACTTGAGCAAGACCTGACTCAAAAAGAAAACCATTACGAGCTGAAAAGCGAGGGCGCAGAGGACTTACGCGAAGGACTGACCACAATCGAAAATCGAAGCAAAGGATTGATCCAATTCATCGATGCTTACCGCGAGTACACTTCTCTGCCGCAACCAAAGCTGAAACGCATCTCTTTGAAAGCCCTGGTAGACAAGGTGGCCAACCTGATGCGCCCCTACATCAAAAAGACAAACATTGAATTGACGACCCATTGTGAATCTGAGTTCATTACCGTGCAGGCAGACGAAGAAATGATGGGACAAGTGTTGATCAACTTAGTGAAGAACTCGGTAGAGGCATTGGCAAACACAGAAAACGGACGGGTAGAAGTAATAGCCCGATTGGTTGACAGCAGCCCGATCATCGAAATCATTGACAACGGCCCGGGCATCATACCCGAAGCCATCAACCGCATCTTTGTGCCTTTCTTCACCACCAAAAAAAATGGCTCCGGCATTGGGCTGGCGCTTTCGCGCCAAATGATGCAGATGCATAACGGATCGTTGAGCGTAGAATCAAAACCCGGAGTGAAGACCGTGTTTACGATGAGGTTTTAAAAAGGGCGCTCATCAGAATGACCGACTCGCAAAATTTGTTGTGCCACTCATTACGAAATAGGCACAACGGATATGCGTATATTTCCTAAATTTGGGTGTGTAGGCGGAACAACGTTGTGCGTATACTAACGTTGCCAGCAACCCGCAAAAAAGAATGAGTTGACCTAATAGATTGACAAATACTTATTTCTCCGTGGACAAATGAACCAAGAGAAATTTTAAGAAACGGACTAGCCCTGTCAAAGAGAGACAGTGCGACCTGACTCCTTGGACAAGAATTCTTCTTGCAACAGAAAGTAACAACCAGTCGTATCAATACTAAATTATGTAAGAAAAATCATGAAAACGAAATATCTATTCATACTAATTCCCGTCATTTTTTTGGCTTCATGTACGTCAACTAAGAAAATCAAAACAAAAAATGGAATCTCTGAAATCAGATATTTGGACATAAACGGAACTAAGCAATATGTTTTGATTCGAGGTAAAGATGTAGGCAATCCGGTATTATTATTCTTACATGGAGGTCCGGGCGCATCGGCAACAGCGTTACTTAGAAAATTTAATAGCGAGCTGGAAACCGACTTCACAATGGTATACTGGGATCAAAGGAACGCGGGCAAATCATTTAATAGAAATACCTCAAAGGACGAAATAAAGGTTAACAAATACATTCAGGATATTGATACGCTCGTAAATTATTTGAGGAAGAGGTTCAATAAAGAAAAAATATTCCTAGTCGGTCATTCTTGGGGATCGAGACTTGGACTGTATGCCATTCATAGGCATCCTGAAAACTTTATGGCATATGTTGGTGTGGGACAAGAGCTCGCCTCTTATGAAGGAGAGCTTATTTCTTATCAATACACCCTGAACAAGGCTCGCGAAATGAAAAATGAAAAAGCAATTAAAGAATTGGAAGAAATTGGCGAACCACAATCAGGTGACTACGCTAAAATGTATAAAAACGGTTTTTGGGGATTGGTGAGACAAAAAGATTGGCTTCTTAAATTAGGAGGGGAACGATACGGTAGAACAAATTATACTGATTGGATATTCTCAATTTGGTTTTCTCGCGAATACTCATTTGCTGATCTCATCAAATATGGCAAGTCCTCAGGCTTTTCTGCAGGGAATATTATTTATGACCCAGATTTCAACAATATAAACTTCTTCAAGGAAATTCCTGAAGTTAAAATCCCTGTCTTCTTTATATCAGGAGCATCGGATTATAACACGCCCTGGACACTGGTCGAAGACTATTGCAATAAGTTAAGGTCTCCTTATAAAGAGTTTATTAAGTTTGACAAATCTGGACACAGTCCAGTCTTTGAAGAGTCGAAAAGATTTAATACTGAGATTGTCAAGATCTATAAGACAATTCAGAACGAATAGAGGTAGCATCCTCAAGGACAATTGAATATCAGCAACTTGTGAAACGTTAGTCAGAATTCATCACCCCAACAAAAAGGCCGCTCACGCGGCCTTTTGTTTTTGTGAACTTTTTATAGTGGTGTGCATCACTTCATCTGCCCGTACTTCTTCGCGTAGCGTTCGTACAACTCGTTCTGGTGGTTGCGCAGCGTGATCGCCTTTCCGCGGATGAAAGCATGCGTCAACCTGTTGGTGCGGTAGTCCAGCGCATCGCCCTCGCTCACAAACAAGGTAGCATCCTTACCCACCTCCAGTGTACCCACACGCGCCTCCACGCCCAGTGCTTTGGCAGTATTCGAGGTAATCATCTTCAGCGCCTCTTCTTTGTCTACCCCGTATGCCACGGCTGTTCCGGCAAAGAAGCCGAGGTTGCGCGCACCATGCAGGGCGCGATCCTGCGAAAGAGATACTTGCACCCCCGCCTGCTGCAACAGGTAGGGCAACTTGTAAGGTGTGTCAATATCTTCATCGGCCCGGTTGGGCAAATTGTGCGTGCTGGCGAGTATCACGGGTATGTTGTTCTCTTTGAGGAACTGCGCCACACCCGGTGCGCCATAGCCACCTACCACGGTGATTTTTTTCACACCAAATTTCTGCCCGAAGCGCACGGCCTCCACAATTTCTTTGGGTTCATCGGCATGTACCATGAGTACGCGCTGCCCGCTGAAGAGCGGTTGAACGGCTTCCAACTTCAAATTGGTTTCGCGCTGCGCCTGCTGGGCATACGCTTGCGCATCGTTCATCAACTGATGCAGCGCCATCACCTGCTTGTCGTAATCGCGGTTGGGGGCATCGTTAACGGTAAAGGTGTTGAAGTCAAACTGCCTGCGGATTTGCGGAGGCCAGTTCAGGTGAATGGCATGGTCGGCCGTGTGCACGGCATCTTCCCAATTCCAGCCGTCCATTTCCATCAGGCTGCTGCTACCGCTCGTCAACCCACCCGTGGGCGTGGTCTCGGCCAGCAGCACTCCGTTGTAGCGGAAGGTGGGGCCGTACTCCGAGTCCGTGTTGTAGGAAATCAGCGCGCGCACGTTGGGATTCAGATCACCGCGCTCGGTGGCATCGTTCATCGCCCGAATGGAGCTTACCTCGGCCAAACCGATTTGCGAATTGGGTAAAATGAAACCGGGATAAATGTGCTTGCCCTGCACGTTGATTTGTTCGTAGCCGCTGAGGTCGGCCCGGGCGGTGGTGGCATCCGCGACAATCGTCAGCTTGCCTTTATCAAATGCCACAATGGAATTCGCAATTACCTGGCCATTGCCGAGGTGTGCTACACCACCGATCAACGCAATCGCTCTCCCCTGCGGCTTAGCTGGCGTGGGTGTTTGTGCCGTACCCACCGATACAACACTGATGAGGGTGAGGAAGAATAATATCTTTTT
>DHLV01000279.1 GCA_002405445.1 Flammeovirgaceae bacterium UBA4659
ATGACACTGACACAATAGCTTCATTTGGTGTTACGTTTGTTGCGCTTGAAAAGAACGCAACGTACGAATGGACACTTGGCTCAGAGACTATCACCACCCGTTCCTTTTATAGGGATACTTACCCACGTGGCACCACAATAGATGTATCGTTAAAGGTTACAAAGTCACCCAACAAGAAATGCTTTCCCGCGGATGACGGCATAGACTTTAAAGAGCGCACATTTTACACCACCACGGATTTCGGCTGCTCTTCACGTGTTAATGGTACTTTCAGAGGCGCAAATGAAGACAACCCCGATAACGTGTACGATATTACCTTGACCCCTTGTTCGCCTAACCCCAACCCCAGCAGAGAACCTAGTTTGAGGGTAACAAATCTGGTGCCTGGCTGCGATTTTTTTGAATTTGGCAACAACCATATTGGATATCAACAAATAGGGTTTGCAGGCACCTACGGAGACGTGTGTCAAGGAATAGGTGGGGCAGCAAAACTGGATAGTCTTAACAACGACAAGATTGTGGTGTCATATTCAGTTTGGGAATCGCCAACAAGTTCCAAACGGCTTGCAAAAAAATTTATTGGCATTAGAAAAAAATAAACTGAGCATTATGGAGAAAATATTGTTGCTTCTTTTAACGGTGGGCTTCGCGGGGAGGGTAAGTAGCCAGTGTATTGAGCAAAATGGAGATTTGAGTTCGCCACCCTGCAACGGAGTAATCTCACCCAACCCGGAAAACCCCATTAATGATGAACGATCTTCGATGAAAAACCGTTTTGATTGGAAAGCGCAGTCATTAGAAGTGTTCCATCCTGCTTCGGGTTATGTTGTGCCTGTGACACCCCTGTTAAATCCTTTTCACACCGACCTAGAATATTTGGCAAATCTTAACTATTTCAAATTTGATGACTACTCGGCACGCGTACCTGCAAATTTGGATTTTCAGTGGGAAGATGGTTGGGAGTTGATCAAGAAGGGGAATGGTTATGCGATGGATGAAACAACACAATTGAGCAATGTTGAAAACAGAATAGGACCCTATTTTATTCTGTACAATAAATACACAAGCCAATTGCGGGTTTTGGCCAGTTTCAGCAACATAGGTCTAAACCAATCCATGTATACACACTTTAGAATTAAAGAGCCAAACAGTTCCAGCACATTTTATTCATCATTGCTTTCAAAGTACACCAAGGCTATTCAACCACTAAATCAACCGACTGAAGTCACTCTCGCTGCACAAGGCTTTCAGGGGGCACCACTAAGGGGCTTCTTCTTTACCGATTTCCGAGTTAATTATGATCCATGCATCTGCAACTATCAATCAAATATGTTGTTTCAATTTGGTACTCGGAATGTCGGTGATATTAGGCTTGAAGGTAGGCTTATCGGCACAAGTACTCCTTTAGATAATTCCGGGCAACCACCATTGCAAAATGGCCGCGATTTTCTGACCTCGGTGTTTGCAGATCCCGCTTTTTCAGTGAAGGGAGGAATGCTTACTTATAGCAATATTGACAAGTTGGCTAATCTTTACTACACACCTTCAATCGGCTTGCCCGTGATTGGCATTGATGGAAGAAAGGCCTTGGTGGATTTGCTAAACGATGCAGGCAAAAGTGCGGATGAAAAACTCGCCAAATCGGCAAAAATCACTGGAGCAATCTCGAATTTTTTGCGCGTAGGGCCAGAGCTAACGGCATTGGGCACCAGCATTCCAGATATATTAAAGGCACTTGGTCCAATAGGAGCTGCAACTTCTCTGCTATCCGGCCTTTTAACACCTAAAACAACCACGCCATCAGTTAGTGTAATTGAAGCTGAATTGGCGCTCACAGGTAAAGTGGAATTTAATAATCCAATTGTCGATGGTGACATAGAAATACATACTCCGGGTAGCAAATCGACCAATAACCCAGCCCTAGTTCCAGACGCAAAGTACCCTATTTACAATGAGGCTTTGGGCACTTTTGCAGTTTTCGAAAAGCCCAAAGTGAGATGGTATACGAATTTGCGAGCATATGAAGCCAATTCTTTAAAGTATTATTTTAATCCTGCGGTGCCGATAAATCTGGCCAATACTAAAATCTTGGCTGCATTAGTTATTAACTATCCAACAATTCCTTCTTCATATCAAATGCCGACTCCCGGCAATATGAAGCCGACTGGCAACATCAATGAGTTTTCTACCGATTTCATACCGCTAGAGACTCTCCATAGGCTGTATGTTGTTTCAAACTCCGGTTCTGCGGTGGTTTCGCTGCGGGTTCAAATTTTTTACGAATTCTTACCTAATCCTGATGGAAAAATAATTAGGAATTGGGAAATTTTGACTTATCCAACGGAGACAACAGGGAATTATATTCCGCCAGATTACTTTAATTATACCGCGCCAAGCTATGGTAACGATGTCACGTGGGGTACCACCAACTTTACTGTGTCAAACACTTACAAAGTTTTCAGAGATGCAGCTATTTCTGGAACACTTTCAAATAGTCCAGGCGTGGCTACAACAATTAAAGCTGGCAACGGATTAGTCATTACTCAAAACTCGGTGATCAAATCAGGAATGTCTCTTCAAACGGTACCCGTAGCGGCATTAGAGAACGATCCTCCAACATCGCCCGTTTCTGCCACCTATGTGAAGGCGTTCTGTTCTACGTTGGGAACTCAATACAAAGCCAAGGAGTTAGCACTTACCGCAAGGATTGCGTTAGAAGAGGCAAAAAAAGAAAAGGTGAAAGCTCTTGAAGATTTTTCCGCCTTCCCCAACCCTTCTACTGGCAAAGTCTCTTTCCTTTACTATCTAGATGAATCCACCCAAGTGCGACTCAATTTAATTAGCACTACTAGCGTTATTTTAGCCACCCCCGTAGATGCCTACCAAGAGGCAGGGTCATATGAGGTAAGTTATGACGCCAGCAACCTCCCAGCAGGCATTTATATCTATACGCTAGAGACCAACAAAGGCAAACAGACCAAACGGCTAGTGATTTTGAAATAAGAACAAACTTCGCATTTCGGCAAGTGCAAGCTGCTGGCCAAAACTGGTGAGATTAAGTAATTGCATAACTTTGAATTAAAAATCTATTGTGCAATTAATATGAAAAATCTGCCACTCATTGCCTTGGTTCTTTCAGCGTTCCTTTGTTACTCTCAACAGAAAAAAACGAAACCCGCACCGGATACCCCCTACAAGAAAGACGAACTCTCTCTCTCTGGTATCAAGTTCCGAAACATTGGCTCCGACAAGCGAGACTACTTGCGCGGTTTTGGTTACCAGGGAGGCGGCAGCAGACAAGGTTGGGGAAGTTTGGTGGCCGAAATGGCCGTGGGCGAAGACTTGAAGAAGATGGCTTCAACACCGGGCAAATGGACATTGGGCATGATGGGCTTTGGAGAAATTTTA
>DHLV01000009.1:0-1343 GCA_002405445.1 Flammeovirgaceae bacterium UBA4659
GATGAGCAGTTGCACGGCATAGTTGAGTTGCTCATCGCCAATTTTTTTGTTGCTGGTGGCAATGCTTTTGGCCAGGTATAATCGCCACTCGTCCAGACTTTGTACAAAGCGTTTGTCCAGCGTGTCTCTGCCTTTTTTTACGGCATCGCTCTGCACAAACTTGTCGAAGCGGCCGCGGGTAACAGCCTCGTGCGAGAAGGTATCGTAGAGAAAGTCAAACTCAGCTACATACCGGTCGTACGGCAGGTGTTTGATGCGGGCCACGCTGGCGCTGTCGTTTTGGTTGGGCACACGGGTGCAGTCGTACACCAGAAGATCTTCAAAGTTGGTGAGGATAGACAGTGGCACCTGCGCGCTGCTGCCGTAGCGCCTGAGTTGATAGGCGGCTTCGCGATTGAGTTTTAAAGGTGGTTTAACGGCAGGTTTTTTGGCTTCCACATAAAACAGGCGGGCTTTGCCACTGCCTTGCAGGCGAAAGCCGTAGTCGGGTGCTTTTTGCTGGCCACGTACCAGCACTTTGTCTTCGTAGATTACTTCGCGGTAGGCTTCGCTATCTCCCCGTTCGTTGTCGATATCCCAACCAAGGGCTTTAAAGAACGGGTTAATAAAATCCTGGCGCGTTTTTGCTTCGTTGTAGTCCGCAGAGATGTACTGCTCGCGGTGTTCGCGGTAGCGATCTACCAGTTCTTGAATTTTCCGTTTAGCTTCTTGGCGGGTCATGGGCAGGTGCCAAAGATAAAAAGGAAATTGCGATGGTGGTGGAGTAGATTATGGCATTACTTTGGCAGAGACCGGCTGCCTTCGGGTGGGGGGCATTCAGCCACGGATAGAAACGGAAACCCCGCCAAGGGGTGGCTTGTGGGTGGCGCGGAGTTGAAGTGGATAGCCGGGCCGCCCGGGGCAATTGGGGCGGGGCTGCCTAAACACCTGCTGCTTATTGGTGATTCGTGATTTGAGGTTTGTGATCTTTGATTTACGATTTATCTACGTCACCGTAGCCGGTGGTGGCTCGGGGTGGCGGGCGTAGCGCTCTAAAAACTCTAATGTGCGCAAGAGGTAGTTCATCATGCGGCCGGGGTTGCCGCTGCGCGTTAGCTCATGGCCTTCCGTGGGGTAGCGGATGTACTCTATAGGCTTGTTGAGAATTTTCAAGCTTTTGTAGAGCATTTCGGATTGCATCACGCCCGTGCGCAGGTCTTGGTCGCCATGGATGATGAGGAAAGGGGTGTTGATTCTCTACGTAGGTGAGGGGTGATGTTGCATTGAGCAGTGCCTTCGTTTCTTTTTGCCACGGATAGCCGCCAAAGTTAGTGGGCACCAGCCGCCATGCGTTGCCCTCGCCC
>DHLV01000009.1:1581-1885 GCA_002405445.1 Flammeovirgaceae bacterium UBA4659
CGCTGCCAGCGGGGATTCGCAACAGGGCATCAGGTTTTTCGCCAGCATACCAGCGGAATTGAAAAGAGCACGAGCTAACTGAAAGCAGAGCGCACGAACGATCGCAAAAACTGTTTGGAGCATACTAAATTTTCAACATTTCGTACACCCTTTGTTTGTACAATTGGCCGATGGGCAATTCGACATTTTCGACAAAAAGAGAATTGCCGTCAACCAAGTTGATAAAATGTATTGACACGATGTAAGATTTGTGAATACGCAGAAAATGATCTGCGGGCAATGATTTTTCCAGGTTGGTGAGCGT
>DHLV01000009.1:2138-4115 GCA_002405445.1 Flammeovirgaceae bacterium UBA4659
TAAATCTTGCGGTCGGATTTGACGAAAAGATAATTGCTCGGTTTTAGTACGGGTGTCGGCATCAAAGGCGGGGTGCTGGCTTGCAGGGTTGGTACCACTTTGTTGATTGCTCTTAAGAACCGATCAAAAGCGATTGGCTTAACCAAGTAATCGATGACACCAAATTCGTAGCCTTCCAACGCGTGTTCTGCATAAGCAGTTGTGAGAATAACTTTGGGCGGATTTTTTATGATTTTCAGTAAGTCTAACCCCGAAAGCTCAGGCATTCGAATGTCTAAAAAAAGCAAATCGACAGGTTGATTTCGCAACGCGTTACTGGCCTCAATCGCGTTTGAGCAAAGACCAACCAACTCCAAAGAATCGACTAAGCTAATGAATCTCTGAAGTACCTTTTGTGCTAATGGCTCGTCATCTACGATCAACACCTTCGCCTTATTCATATCAGACTCAATTGGAGATTTACAACGAATTTGGTTCCCATATTTTCGATCGTTAACTGATGTCTGTCAGGGTAAAGCAAATGAAGTCGTCTTCTTACGTTCTCAAGTCCGGTACCAGAATTCTCCTCAACCAGCTTTGTTGAAATGCTGTTTTCTATGAAAAAGTAAAGTTCATTTTCTTCTATCCTCAGTTGGCTGTAAAGAAATGCATCGCCTACTGTGGCGTTGATGCCGTGCTTAAAGGCATTTTCGATAAACGGAACAAACAAAAGTGAGGCTATCGTTTTCTGTTGTGGTTCGCCCACAACTTCAAAGTCAATGGTAGCGCGGCTATTCAGCCGAAGTTTCTCCAGCGTTAGATAATTCCTGATGAAATTGATCTCAGCGTGTAGCGCTGACTCTTCGTGCCGGCTGGTTTCGAGCATGTACCGCATCAACTCCGATAACTTGACGACAGTGGCGGGGGCGTAGTCTGATTTTTCGAGCGTAAGCGAGTATAAATTATTGAGTGTATTGAATAGAAAATGGGGATTGATTTGTGCACGCAGTAATTGAAGTTCGGCTTGAAATTGTTTGGCGGCCAGCTCCTTTTCTGCCAATTGTCGTTGAATCCCCGACCGGTACATTTTCAATGCGCTGGTGATGATCACAAAAGTACTTAGGTTCACTATGTTTTGCAGCACAGTGGTTTGGTTATGGTAGAGATACTTTAACAGGGAGGTTAGACCGAATGCTGTAATGATTAAAGCGGTGACTAACGACAAAAAATACAAAACAAACTGATGTCGCCCAAGAAACCTTTTCATCAGCACATACATGTTCAAGTAAGAAATAAATGCGCTGAACAACACTATGATCAACAAAAAGCTTACATAATCCGGGGGAAGTTCTTCGGCTGGAATCGAGAAAAAAAACAACAAGAGGAAACTTCCCCAAAAATAAAGGTGTAGAAAAATTCGGTTAGAAAGGAATTTGCCGAGTTGGTTAACGCGATGCATGACGGATTATCAAAAGTAATCGAAATTGACAAACCGGGCGAGGTTTTAATGACAAACCATCGAAATCGGCTGACAAATTCATCGATTCGAAGGGTAAACCTATTCGTTTTTCGATTTCAGGAGTTGGTCATTGATTGCACGTAGAACATCATTCTTCATTCTGGAAACTGAACGCACTAGCTATTCTTGCGTTGGTATCAGCAACCAATTTATACCACTGTTTAAATATGAAAACAATGATTTATCGAAAACTAAAAGTTGCATTTATTTTTCTGGTTTACTTACACACCTTCATAAACGGATATTCTCAAATACCCACACTATCAGATGATTGGATTGGGAATAACGTGCATGAGATGGATATTGATTCAAGGGATAAGTTAGGATTCTTAAAAAACGAAATCGGTGACAAACGCATCGTGTTTTTGGGAGAGGCTACCCATGAAGATGGCGCTACCTTCGAGGTTCGGACGAAGATAGTGGAGTTCTTAATGGAGGAAATGGATTTTGATGTGATCCTTTTTGAAGCGGGTATGTTT
>DHLV01000300.1:0-8379 GCA_002405445.1 Flammeovirgaceae bacterium UBA4659
CCGGTTCAAGTACGATGAAAAAAGATAGCAGGAAAAGAAGCCGTATCATGTGTTGCGCGTCAAATTAAATCTAATGAACCAATATTTCAAATCAATCTGTTGCTTTTGGTCACACCGTACAACATATTGACACCAAGTGTCAGACAAAAGCATTCAACTTTGACTTTCAATCCAAGCGCATTTTTTCTGAGGCCGATCGGGCATTAACGGCATGGTGTGCACCATCAGTTCAGCAGTAAAATAGCTACATTGGCGAAAAATCGTTTTTATTATGGATATCAATTCGATGTTTCGTTTAGACGGTAAAGTGGCTCTTGTAACGGGCGCATCAAAAGGGATAGGGTTGGCGATTGCCCAGGCTTACGCAAACGCGGGCGCCCACGTTGTGGTCAGCAGTCGTAAGCAGGAGTCAATAGAGCAGGTCGTAAAGGGAGTGCAAGCAATTGGAGGAAAGGCCACAGCTATCGCCTGTAATGTTGGCGATATGGCGGATGTGCGGCAGTTGGCTGAAAAATGCATCACCCAGTTTGGGGTGGTTGACGTGTTAGTGAATAACGCGGCAGTGAACCCCGTGTTTGGGCCTGTAGTTGAAACCAATGAATCTGCTTTTGACAAGATTATGGCGGTGAATGTAAAAGGCCCTTTTGAGTTGGCAAAAATGCTGTACCCTGCAATGAAGTCCAAAAAGGCCGGGTCTGTGATCAATATCAGTTCGGTGGGTGGGCTTCGGCCCGAACCAGGGTTGGGTATTTACAGCATGAGCAAAGCATCGTTGATCTCACTCACCAAAGTAATGGCAAAGGAATGGGGTGATAACAATATTCGCGTCAACGCCATTTGCCCGGGGCTCATCAAAACAAAATTCAGCGAGGCGCTGTGGAGCAACGACAAGATCATGGGTATGATGATGAAGATGCTGCCGATCAAAAGGATGGGTACCTCTGACGAAATAGCCGCACTCGCACTTTATCTCGCCAGCGATGCAAGCGGCTACTGCACCGGCAGCGTGTTTACGGCTGATGGTGGGTTTACGATATAGCCGATGGTCTAAAAAGTCGATAGCCCTGTGCCGACTGCCCTGCCTCAAGTTAATGACCAAGGGCTATCGATTATTTGATTCCCGGAACCCCGGTAGGCGCAGCCTGTTCGTTGGCGAATGATGGGGCCTTGCGAGGCGTTGGGTATACTTCATCAAGGGTATCGCCATCATAGAGCCTTCCGTTTTTCATTACCCTGTTTACAGTATTGGTATTGCGCAGGTTTTCTAACGGATTCTTTTCCAAAACAATCAAGTCGGCCAGCTTGCCGGCTTCAATGCTTCCAATGTCATTGCTCAAGCCAATGGCCCTTGCCCCGTGTATTGTGGCCACCTTCAATGCATCGTGGTTGCTCATGCCACCGGCTGCCATGCTCCACAGTTCCCAATGGTAACCCAACCCTTGCAGTTGCCCGTGTGATCCAACTCCTGCATTTCCACCTGCCTTTACCAGCGCATTTACAAATTTGGCGTGGTCTTCAAACACATGTTCTTCTTTCATAAACCACCCCGGCCTTCTGCGAGATTTTTCATCTAATTCGGATTTGGCAGAAAAGTGATTGAGTTTGCGATCGCCATTAACGTTTTCAGTGGCATAATAGAAATTTTCGGCCCATGGTCCACCGTACGCTACCAACAACGTGGGCGTGTAGGTCATTTTTGCTTCCGCGATGGTGGTTGCCAAATCTTTGTATAGCGGGTAGATCGGTAAGGCATGTTCGTGACCGGGATACCCGTCAATCAGATTGGTCATGTTCAATTTAAAATCAAGGCCACCCTCTGTGGTAGGCATCAAGCTCTGCTCTTTTGCTGCCTGAATGATCCATTGCCGATGTTGGCGGTTGCCGGTAAGGTACATTTTGATGGTTTTGGTATTGTAGTATTCTGAGTACTGTTTGAGAATATTCTTTGTTTGTTCGTAGTCTTTGAGGTTGTAAGCCCAAAATCCCACACCGGGGCCAGTGGAGTAAATGCGTGGCCCGATGATTTGACCAGTTTCAACCATGTCTCCATAAGTAAGCACATCGGTTGTGGCCGTTTGTGGATCGCGTGTGGTGGTTACTCCATAGGCGAGATTAGCAGCATACATCCACACTTGTGTTTTGTGAATGCCCCATGCAGGCCACATGTGTGCATGTGTGTCTACAAAGCCGGGCACAATCGTTTTGCCGTTTAAATCTATTTTTTGCACCGATGCATCAACGCTTACAGTGCCCGTGGCGCCCACTTGTTTGATTCGTGCATTTTCAATCAACACCTCGCCACGTTCAATTACTTCGTCTCCTCTCATCGTTATGATGCGGGCGTTTTGCAGCAACACTTTTCCGGCAGGTACGTCTTTCTCTGCTTTTATTTTGATCCGGGTTTCGAAGGCTTTGTAGTTTTCGTCCTCTTTCTTGCTGTCTTTCTTTTCATCCTTTTTCTCGTCTCCGTTTTCCTTTGCCTTTTCTTCTTCTGCTTTCTTTTTGCGGAGCGCGTCTTCTTTCATTTTAGCAGAATCCAAATTATAATTGAAGAAGGCGTTACCGAGGGTGAAGTATACATTCTTTGCGTTTCTTCCCCAGCTTGGAAATTCGCCACCGAGTGAAGTCAACTTCCGGGCGGGGAACTGCGCCTTCTCGGCATCGGCTACTGAAATTTTCGGAACTTCTCCGCCTGTTTTCGGAATGGTTACCACGTACACTTCATTGTGAACTTTTGCCAAGGCCTTGTCACCCTCGGGGGCAATCAACACCACATCGGCTATCGATGGCTCTTGGGCTGGCTCCATTTCTGTCTGCTTCAGCATGCAGTTTTCTTCCATCATGATTGAACCGTACACGGTGATACCGCTTACTTTTAAATGGCCTTTCTCATCTGTGCCATCCCAACGCACCGAAACCAAACCATTCTTCCCGTGGTAGAGATAAATCCGATCATCACTTTTTGTGAAGTGCGGGTTGCTCCGTCCCTTTGCTTTCGCGATAAAGTTCACGTTTCCCCCTTCGCCAGAAATCCAAAGCAAGTCTTCTTGTGCCCCATTGAAGAACGGATCGGCCGCATCTTTAAATGTTTGTGTTGCTCCTCTGAAAAATACAATTCGATTGTTGTTCAACGACCAGGCCGGCTCGGTGTACAATCCCGGTGTGGATGTTAATCGGATCAGCTTGGCATCCTTGATTTTTAAATTCTTTTTGTAAAGATGCCCTCCATTGTTCTCCCAAGTTACCCACGCCAACTGGCTACCGTCAGGGCTCCATGCAGGGTGTGCTTCGGTGAAATGATTGGCAGTCACTCTCCTGGGCGTGCCGTTGGGCAAATCCGATAGGTATAATCGGTTCAAAGCCGTAAATGCAACTTGCTTCCCGTCAGGGGATACTACTGCATCCCGGATTTGCGTGACAGTAAATTCTTTGTCATCTTTTATCGGATAACTGAAACTCACTGCCGGCCCTACCAAAAATTCGGTTTCAATTTCGAAAGGGATGTTGATGGCTTCGCCCCCGGCTATCGGTATTCGGTAGAACTTGCCGCCATAGGATGCCACTATTTCTTTACTATCGGGTGTAAAAGACATGGCGGGCAATACACCCAGTGGAGCGATGGATTCTTGCTCGTCATGCTGCACGGGGTAAGCGAGCCATTTTTCATCTCCACTTTTCAAATTGCGAAGTACCAAACCTGTTTGGTCGTTGTAACGGGTGCCATACACCAACCAACTGCCGTCAGGCGAAAGCGTGGGCGTAAATGCAGAGCCGTACCGCTGCGTGCGGGTGTCAAACTCACCTGTTTCGCGGTCGTATACGGCAATCTGATATTGCGGAAGTTGTGCGTTGTAGTTCCACGCACTGTTGCGGTGTGCAAACCAAACGTATCGCCCGTCAGCGCCAAAAGCCGGTTCTACGGTTTTCAGATTATCTGGCTTTGAGATCAACTGTGCGCCAGAGCCGCCATCGCGGTGAAACATCCACAACTTCAAATTGCGAATGCCACGTGATCCCACGATGTAGTTTCCATCGGGAGTCCATTCAGCAGATTGGTAATGGTCTGTGTTACCTTTTGTTACCTGAAGAGAATCTTTTTTGTCGAGCGAAAACCACCAAATGTTTTCGCCACCGCTGCGGTCGGATAAAAACAAAAGCTTGGTGCCATCCGGGCTGAACTTGGGGTGCGAGTCAAACGCCATGCCCCTGGTGAAGGGCGTAGGCTTTCCACCAGCGATTGCCATTGTGTAAATGTCGCCCAAAAAATCAAAGGCAATGGTTTTGCCATCGGGGCTTACGTCTAGCGACATCCAGGTGCCCTCGTTGGTTTTTAGGGGTATTCGCCTGCCTACTTCCAACGGCAGGTCTTTTTTCTTTTTGGGTTTTTCTTTTTTGGCTGAGTCGGTTTTGGTTTCTTTCTTTTCTTGTGCGGAAACGATAATTGTGCACAGACAGAGAAGAAGAGCGATAACGGTTTTGATCATGGCATTCGGAGTTTCAACATCGAAATTACGATTTTTTACTGCTTCAGTGAATAATATTACACAGGTGGCTACAGGATCAGGTTCCCGCGTTGTTTGACTTGGTTCTTGTTTGATGTAACACCAATGTGTAGCCCGAATGGTTGTTGAGCCCTCCGCCAACCCGCAAGATGAAAAGGTCTAATGCTGATATGCAAATGCTATTTTCAATTTGAAGTAGACAGATATTGGTATGCACTCTTCAATAGGGTAATTATTCATGTATAATTTGCAAAAAGTTTATCAGTACATGCGCCTTCCCCTTCAAAACTGATTTCATCAACCACCTCACCCGGTGATGGCAATCAGCCGATCGTTTAAACCCCATAGCTTTTTCTGATTAGCCGTCAGATAACCCGCGTGTTGCCGTGCGCGCACGACCACCCTCTTTCGAATAAATCAATCTGAATACAATCTGGCTTGAAGAGAGCCACTCCCAAAACTTATCATCAAGTTTTTTGGCAACATCTGAGTAGCACTTATCTCAAAAAACTTTTTTGAAGGAATTTGAAAGTATCAGGATGTTATGCGAAGTGCATTTTCAGCCTTTGGCAGTGGCATTCCGGGCATAAATGTAATGTAGGATTATGGCCAAAGATGCCGGAAATTCCCGGAAGGTATCTTTGAAGTGAGTTCTATTTATTTTGAGTATCGAGTCGATTGATTCTGTTAGAAATGCCCCTTACACCGTCATGATCTCCGCCTCTTTCTTCTTCATCAAAGCGTCAATCTTCAGGATAAACTCATCGGTTAGTTTTTGAACCTGTTCTTCTGCATTCTTTACATCGTCTTCTGATACGCCCTTTATCTTTTTGAGGCTTTCGTTGGTGTCTTTGCGGATGCTGCGCACGCTTACCTTACCGTGCTCGCACTCTTGAGCTACTTGCTTTACCAGTTGCTTTCTTCGCTCTTCGGTAAGCATGGGTATGTTGATGATCACCTGTTGACCATCATTTTGTGGCGTAAGCCCTAGGTTAGCGTTCATAATGGCCCTTTCAATTTCATGGATCAGGCTTTTTTCCCACGGCTTGATAAAAATCGTACGTGCATCGGGCGTTGTCATCGATGATACTTGGTTCAACGGGCTCATCACGCCATAGTAAGACACTTGCACGCCATCCAGCATGGAAGGATTGGCTTTGCCTGCACGTATTTTTGTCAGCTCGTTGCCTACATGGGCAATGGCTTTGTTCATCAAGTCCTTGGCTTCTTCGAGGAATAATTCAATTTCTTCCATGAGCTATGTTAGAATGTGTGTTGGAGTTTTGTAGCGAGTCAGATCGTTTTGAAATCAATGAATTTTTAAATCAGCTAATTAACGTCCCGGCTTCTTCACCTTTCACTACCCTCATCAGGTTGCCTTTCCTGTTCATGTCAAATACGATGATCGGCAACTTATTCTCCTGGCACAACGTGAAGGCCGTCATGTCCATGATGTTTAAATTCTTTTCATATGCTTCTTGAAAACTTAGAGAGGTATAACGCACCGCATCCGTGTATTTTTCAGGGTCTTTGGTGTATACACCATCCACCCGTGTTCCTTTTAGCACCACATCGGCTTGAATTTCAATGGCGCGCAAACTCGCAGTTGAGTCGGTTGTGAAATATGGATTACCAATGCCGGCTCCAAAAATAACAATGCGGCCCTTTTCTAGGTGGCGAATAGCCCTGCGCCTGATAAATGGTTCGCACACTTGCTCCATCTTAATGCCCGCCATTAACCTGGTGTACAGGCCATGTCGCTCCAGCGCACTTTGCAATGCCATGGCATTGATGACGGTTGCCAGCATTCCCATGTAGTCACCCTGAACGCGGTCAATACCGAGGGTCTCGGCCTGGCCACCTCTGAAAATGTTTCCACCACCGATAACAATCGCTACCTGTACGCCCGAGTCTCTGATTTCTTTGATTTCGGCAGTGTATTGCTCTAACACGGCAGGGTCGATGTTGCTGTTTTTCGATCCCATGAGTGCTTCGCCACTCAGCTTCAAAACAATGCGCTTGTATTTCATGAAAGTGCCAAAAGTATAGTTGGGCAAATATGCTACGATTTTTCAAATATTCCGCTAGCAGCTGTGCATACGAAGTTACCGTTTTTTCAAACTGGTCAGCTCTTCTGACTGCACCAGGGAGCCTTGTGCATTGTATGTTTCTTTCTTTACCACCAGGTTCGCTTTGGCGCTCAGGTAGGTGTACAGCCTGGATGAGTCGCTCCACTGTTTTTGAAATACGAACACATTCAATGATTCTCCGCTTTTCAAAATCATCGAAGGCAAAATCTCCTTCAGGCATTGCCGGTACTTTCCGTTTTCATCTTCGCCATCTTTGCAAAAGCCGGGTTTATTCAATTCAAACAGTTCATTTCCAATGATGAGAATGTTTTTCTTACGGTAAACAGAAACAATATCAGGGGCGCTGGTTTCTTGTGCGGTCATTGCCCAGTTAGAAAATTGATTTCCTTCATAATGTCTGACCCAAACAGAAAACGATTTGACCTTCCCGTTTTCAAACCTTTGGTAGGTGGCTTCCTGAACCTCCACCAGGTTCCGGCTGAGGAAAATGAGGGAAAATGGTACAACAAAAAAAGTCATGAGAACGTATGAGAATCCTACTAACCGATAGCGAAGGGTCAACCTGCCCAATTTGTTGGCAAGCCTTACCGGAATGTCTTTGACAAAAGGAGTAGGAAGGAAGATCAGCACACCAATCAGGTTGAAAAGGAAATGTGCAATGGCAATGCTGATGGCTGCGTTGGAGTTGAAACTGGAGGCAATGAAGGCAGTGATGGTGGTGCCAATATTGGCTCCCAAAATGAAAGGAGTCGCAGCTTTTAATCTGACCACCTTTTTTGCAACCAACGGCACTACCAATGAGGTGGTGACGGTGCTCGACCGAATTGCAGCGGTGGTGAGCAATCCCCAACCAAAAGACTTGAGCGTGTTCTTAAAGAAGAATTGCTGAAATCTGCCCGGTGAGGTGAGCCCCAGTATGTTGGTGATGATTTTTCGAAAAAAAAGGATTGAACCAAACAGCAGGCCTATGGCCATCACCACTGTCCAAAAACTATTTGAGATGTTTTTCACCAGCCACCGAACGAAAGGATCAAACAGGCTGGCGAGCCAAGACATGTGTGGAGTGGTGTTGGCGTTTGGCTGTACAAAAAAGAAGTTTGCCATCGCTTGCGAAAGCCCGGATAAAAATCCGAAGTAGTACTCAAGTGGGAATAATATGGCAACCGTTAGGATGTTGAAGAAGTCGTGATATGTGCCAGCGGCCACCGCGCGCCTGAATTCTTTCTTTTTGGTAATAAAACTCAGTGACACAATGGTGCTGGTGATGGTAGTGCCAACATTGGCACCCATAATGATGGGTACGGCACCTTGCAGGGAAATAGACCCCGTTGCTACAAGGGCCACTACCATTGAGGTAGTTGCAGAACTGCTCTGGATGATGGCGGTGAAAAGTAAACCGATGAACAAGCCCGCGAAAGGGTTGGCAGTAGCGAGGATGATGAGATCGGTAATGGATTTGCCAGCCTGTTGCAGGGCTGCAATCATGAGATCGAGAGAAAACAAAAATATGAGCAAAGCTGCAATAATATAGGCAGTGTTGCGCAGGTACACACGCCACTTTTGCTGTGGAGGTGCAGATGGGGATTCAGATTGAACGACAGGTGGCAGTACCATGCGTTCGGTAAAGATAATGGAGTTCGGGTAAATTGCCGTTCGGCCAGCTAACCCGCTGGGGCATTAAGCTGTGGCAGGTTGGAAGTTGTGGCAAGAAAATTGATCAACGCCTTCCATGCCACCGAACGGTGGCTGATCTTGTTTTTTTCGTCAATAGTAAATTCAGCCAGTGT
>DHLV01000300.1:8518-13313 GCA_002405445.1 Flammeovirgaceae bacterium UBA4659
CAATAGTAAATTCAGCCAGTGTTGCGTTATAGCCATCTGGCATAAAGATGGGATCGTACCCAAAACCGTTTGTGCCTTTTTTTTCGAATATGATTGTGCCGCGCAAGACACCTTCAAACTGTTGTTGGATATTGGCGCTGATCAACGTGATCACAGTTTTGAATTGGGCTTTGCGTTGACTGATACCGTTGAGTTTTTTGAGCACCAGTGCAATATTTGAGTCAAAATCGCGAGAACCTGAATAATAGGCCGAGTGTACGCCCGGTTCGCCATTGAGTGCGTCAATTTCCAGTCCGCTGTCATCGGCAAAGCAAGGCATGCCATATTTCTCGAATACATATTTTGCTTTTTGTAAAGAGTTACCTTCGATGGTAGACTGGTTTTCCAACAACTCTTCATAGCAGCCAATGGCTTGCAGTGATTTGATCTTGAGGTTGTTTCCCAGTAATCTGGAAACCTCTTCAATTTTATGTTGATTGTTGGTGGCGAAGCAGAGAGTCAAAGGCGCTCAGTTTTTTTTGATGTCGACCAATGTCAGTTCATAAATCACGTTTGTGGCTGGAGGAACTTGGATTTGAGTTGGCGTGCCATTGCTGCCATAAGCACCAAAAGCTAAACCAGATGGTGTGTAAAGGCGAATGACACCGCCTTTTTGTAACTGTAGTAGGCCTGTTTGCCATGCACGCAACGTTCGGCTTAAACGGTATTTTTGTGTTGTGCTCTGTCGGTCAAATACTGTTTGGTCGAAAAACTTCCCCACATAAGTTAACGATACAGAATCTGTTGAGCTAACCACTGGACCTGAGCCAGCGTTTAGTATCTGATAGCGCAGTCCACTCGCATCAACTCTTGCTGTGATATTGCTGGCAGTTAAATACTGATCAATTGCCTTCACATCTTTTGCTAATTGGCGCGTGAACTCGGGTATCACTTTTACAAGCTCTACCTCAAACACCAAGTTCGCGTTAGGGGGCACCTTGCCCTGCTGGTAACTTCCATACGCCAAACCAGAAGGAACGTAAATTGTGAACTTACTTCCTTCGCCCATTAACGGAACAATCTTTCTCCAGGCGATAATTAAAGAATTCAGTAAAAAAGCAATCGGTTTTTCAACTACAGAGTCAATCTTGACAAGTCGATTTCGATCAAGCAAGCTTGTGGTATACGTTACCCGAATGGAGTCCACAAGAACTGGCTTTCTCCCCGTGCCGGATCTAGAAATACTATAACGGAGATTCCCAGTTGAATCAATTTCGGCAGCTACTGAGTTTGATGAAAGATACTCATCGATTGCTTGCAAATCTTGCTCTAGTTGGTCTTCAAAAAATGGCAATTGTTGTTCCTTTTGGCATCCGCAGAACAATAACAGGATGAATGCACAGACTGGTGATTTGCTGGTCAAAACTCAAAATTTTGTAGCAGAGAAAAACTCCAATTCAAAAGGTAAAATACTAATTGCATCGCAACAGTGTTGTAATCGTTGACAACAATAACAAAATTTGCCTGTCCGCGGCACAAAAGGGCTACTCAAGTTAAACGGCTTAAATGCAAGAAGTTAATCTTTTGAAGACAATACCTCCACGTCAAATATCAAATTGGAATTGCTTGGTATTGGGCCATTTGCATAAAAACCGTATCCCAAAACAGAAGGAATGTACAGCGTTACCTTTGACCCAACTGGAAATTTCGTCAGGCCGATTTGAAACCCCTTTATCACTTGAGAAAGGGCTAGGTTAGCAGAAGCTGACTGGTCGAAAACGGTCTCATTGCTCATCAACTTTCCAGTATATTTTACCGTAACAGTGCTCGATGATGTTGGTCTGGTGCCAGTACCCTCTACACTTACCAAATACCTTAAACCACTTGGATCTTTGCTCACACTATTCAGCAAGTTTTTGCTCGCGAGATAGGAATTGATTGCAATAGTATCTTTTCTGAGTTGAGGTATTACCCGTTGAAGATCTACTTCAAAAAGCAGCACCGAGTTTGCTGGAATAGCCCCTTTGTCGACAGCGCCATACCCCAGGCCAGAAGGAATGAAGATGCTGCCTTTTTCGCCTTCTTTCATCATCAGCAAACCAATTTGCATACCGGTAATCAAGTTTACCATCGAAAACTTTTGCGGTGATGGCGATTTTTCAATCTCCTTTTCTGAGGGTATCAATTTGAGCGTGTAATTCATCAAAATCGAATCAGCCGCATATTGTGGACTTATACCCGTGCCAGCCGTAGTAGTTGCATACATTACTCCGAGGTTGCGAGGGTCAGGGCGAGCAGTAATGCCTTTACTGGTCAAGTAGCTATTGATAATTTCCTTGTCTTTGGCCAGTTGTTCCTCGAAACTCGGAAACGGTGTTGGGTCGCTACATCCAGTCAAGAGTACGATACCAGCAAAAACTATCCTACTTAAAACTACGCTTCTCATTTATTTACGGTAATATCCACCAACTCCATTTCAAAAACCAAAATAGAATTTTCAACAATATCTTGGCTTCTTCTTTGATTTCCATACGCAAGAGTAGAGGGCACGAAGGCTGTCATTTTACTGCCCTTGTTCATTAATTGTAAAGATTCTTCCCAGCCCGCAATTACCTGTTGCATGCCCAGCGTAATGTCCAACGGGCCATACGGTTTTCTGCCTTCATTGAAACATCCATGTTCTTTTGCGGCCGACTCCGAACTGCAATCAAAGTACTTACCGTTGCTTAGGAGATATCCGCAATAATTTACTTTCACTTTTTGCCCGGGCTTAGCGTTTTCACCTTTGCCTGCTTGTACCATCACATAACGAATGCCTGAGGCCGTTTTTTGTGCAGCGATGTTCTTTGCTTTCAAATTATCATCAATTGCCAATGTGTCTTTAGCAAGTTGTTCTTGCTGTTGCTTCATCATCTTGGCATTTTCTTTGGCCACCCATTCTTCTTGAAGTTTTTGCTTGCCCTCTTCGTTCAACATGTTTTGTACTCCTATGTTGAACGTAAATGATTGAGCTGTATCTACGCCAAAAGGAATGTTTTGCCTAAAGGTATTTTGAAACAGTGTGCGTGCTTTTACCTGAAATGTTGCGCTATCGCCCACCTTCAATTTTTTCAATACCTCCATCACTGCGTCTCCCTTAATATACTTGTCTCCACCTACCATTACTACCGCTGGGTAACCCGCTTTTCGGGTGTCGTTCCAAATGGAGTCTTTCGCATCTTTGAAAAAGAAATTCACCACGGCATATTTCCCTGAGTCAACTTTTTCTCCGGTGCCCTCGCGCAACAGAGAGTATTTAAATCCAGACATGGTTTCTTTTGAATTGGTGCATGAGGCCAACACTGCCAATACTACAAATGCGACAAAAAGGTTCTTTTTCATTTCTGTTGGGTAAAATATTTAGAAAAGTTGATTCTTATACTCAGGCAAAATTGACAAAAATTTCTGTAATGTCTCTTCCAGGCTTAGTTTTGACTGGCCGCCTGATGCATTTTTATGGCCACCACCCTCAAAATGCTTTCTGGCCAGTGTGTTAACGTTGAAATCGTTTAATGAGCGAAATGACAGCTTGATCTCGTCACCGCGATCGTACATGAGCACCGCCAGTTTGATCCCTTTGATCGAGAGGCCGTAGTTGACCAGGCCTTCGGTGTCGCCAGTCTGAGACCCAAATTTTTTCAATTCGTGTTGGGTCAGCGTCATGTAAGCAGTGTTGAATGCCTGCAACACGACCAACTTTTCGCTCAAAGCGAAGCCGGTGAGCCGCAGTCGCTCGAGTGAATTGGTGTCGTAGATCTGTTTCGCTACCAAACTCGGATTGGCCCCTTTGCTTACCAATGCTGCCGCTACCTCAAACTCTTTGCGGGTAGTATTATTATGCCGGAACCCACCGGTATCAGTCATCAACCCAGCGTACAGGCACGTTGCAATGTTAGCATCCATTAGATGCAGGTCGCCCAGTTTGTCAATGAGTTCAACAATAAGCTGTGCGGTAGAAGCTGAAGCTACATCCCACATGCTGAAGTCAGCAAAAGCCTCTGGCTCCAAATGGTGATCAATCAAAACCTTGGCAGCAGCGGCCTTTGCCACCATGGGGCCTACTTCGTGTATTCTTTTCAAATTTGAAAAGTCAAGGCAGAAAACAATGTCTGCGTTTGAAATCAAAGCTTCCGCTCGGGCTTCGGTTTCTTTGTTTTCTTTTAAAAGCGCCAGAACCATTTCGTTCCCGGGCATCCAGGCCAAAAAATCCGGGTAATCACTGGGCGATATCACCGAAACGGAGTGCCCTTTTTTGACTAAAAAGTTTGCCAGCCCTAAAGACGACCCGAGCGCATCGGCATCGGGCTTAAAGTGAGTAACGATGACTACCTTTTTTGGGGTTGCAAGCAATGCCTGAAGGGCGGGCAGGTTTTTCATGATTAGGGGAACAAAAATAATCAATGATTTGGTATTACCGGCCTACTGCGGTAAGGGTTCTTTTGATACTTTTGCCCCCAATTATTGAAAGCAAAAACCTTTAAAAAAGACAAAGAAATGGCTGGGAACAGAACTTTTACCATGTTGAAACCTGATGCAGTGGCTGCAGGCAACGTTGGCGCAATCACAAAAATGATCGAGGAGGCCGGATTTAAGATCGTGGCCATGAAGAAGACACGCTTGTCGAGCGAATTGGCCGGCAAGTTTTACGAGGTTCACAAAGCCCGACCTTTTTATGGCGAATTGTGCAACTACATGTCGTCAGGCGCTATTGTACCTATGATTTTGGAGAAGGAAAACGCGGTGGAAGACTTTAGAGCCCTGATTGGCGCAACGGACC
>DHLV01000300.1:13441-14758 GCA_002405445.1 Flammeovirgaceae bacterium UBA4659
GCCCTGATTGGCGCAACGGACCCCAAGAAAGCAGCACCAGGTACAATTCGAGCATTGTTTGCGAAATCAATTGACGCAAACGCAATTCACGGTTCAGATTCGGATGACAATGCAGCCGTTGAAAGCAATTTCTTTTTCTCGCAGTTTGAAAGATTTTAAAAGCCAAGTTGGTTGGTCACAAAAAGGCCAGCCAATTTCTTTTTAACAAATCCAATCTGATCGCTGTTTTGCAAATGTAATTTTTAGCATCCAACGAACAACCGGTAACCAACAACGATTAACACATATCGAATGATTGACCCCACATACTCCGAAAAGTTTGAATCCCGCCACAATGCTCCAGACGCCCACCAAATCGCTGAGATGCTGAAAGTGGTGAAGGCAAAATCACTAGACGACCTGATTGACCAAACTGTGCCGGGAAACATCCGCTTGAAAAAGCCGCTCAACTTGCCAAAGGCACAGTCGGAGTATGAATTTTTGAATAGCTTCAAAAAGACGGTATCCAAAAACAGGATTTTCAAATCTTATATTGGCACAGGATATTACAATTGCATTACGCCCACGGTGATCCTTCGCAACATATTAGAGAATCCAGGTTGGTATACTGCCTACACACCTTACCAGGCAGAGATCGCGCAAGGACGTATGGAGGCGCTCATCAACTACCAAACCATGGTAATGGATTTGACAGGGATGGAAATTGCGAACGCATCGTTGTTGGATGAAGCAACCGCTGCAGCCGAGGCACTTCATTTGTTAGAAGCATCTAAAAAGCCATCTAAGAAAAGTGCACAGAAGTTTTTTGTGGACGAAAATACCTTCCCACAGGTGATTGATTTATTGCGAACCCGATCTGCACCCATTGGGGTAGAGTTAGTGGTGGGCGATGTTTCAACACTGGATATCACCGATGCAAACCTTTTTGCAGTATACGTGCAAAACCCCAACAACAATGGAGAAGTCAGAGACTATTCGGCTTTTATTGAATCGGCCCACGAGAAAGATGTGTTTGTGGTGATGGGCACTGATTTGATGAGTTTGGTACTGATGAAATCGCCCGGTGAAATGGGGGCTGATGTGGTGGTGGGTTCCTCTCAACGATTTGGCGTGCCGATGGGCTTCGGAGGCCCGCATGCGGCCTTCTTTGCAGCACGCGATGAATTCAAACGCCAGATGCCGGGTCGAATCATTGGTATTTCGCAAGATGCACAAGGCAACCCCGGCTACCGCATGGCATTGCAAACACGCGAGCAGCATATCCGCAGGGAAAAAGCTACCTCTAATATTTGCACTGCACAAGTTTTATTGTCGGTG
>DHLV01000148.1 GCA_002405445.1 Flammeovirgaceae bacterium UBA4659
AATCACAGCCGGTCTTGCTTTGATATATTGGTTATAAACACGCAACACATCTTCTTTTGTATTGGCATTGTACATGGCCAATAACTGACCAGTCATGTTCGCATTGCCTGCCAGCGTTTCATAGGCGGCCAACTGAAACACCTTGCCGGCTACGCTCTGTAATCCATTAATGGTTTGCGATTCATAGCCAGCTTTGAATTTAGCTATATCGTCATCTGTCACGCCTCGGGCTTCAAAGGTTTTCAATGCTTCTTGTACGTTTTTGTACGAGTCTGCCAACGAAACTGAAGGGGGAGGTGTAATGCGGAAACTAAATTCCCCAGCTAATTCTGACATGCTGCTGAAGGCCACTGCATTCAATGCCTTTTGCGTCTTTTCAATGTTTTGGTAAAACACAGAATTCTTGCCCTGACCCAAAACCTGCGACAAACACGCCAGCGCGGCCATGTCTTTGTGATACAACGGCACAGTAGGGTAGGTGATTACCAATTGTGGAAGACGGGCATAGTTATCCGTGAACGAAACAAATCGGTCTCCTTCTAAAACAGGTGCGGGCAAACTCATCTTTTTCACCACAGGGCCTGCTGGAATCGAGCCGAAATATTTTTCTACCAACTTTACTACATCAGCAGTTTGTACATCGCCACCTACTGTTACGGTTGCATTATTGGGTCCATACCAACGCAAGAAGAAGTTCTTCAAATCGTTGACGTCTACACGATTGAGGTCTTCAATGTAGCCAATGGTCAACCAAGAGTAGGGGTGACCATAGGGGTACAAATTCTTCGCAGTGATTTCGCCTACTAACCCGTAGGGTCTGTTGTCGTAGTTTTGACCACGTTCATTTTTTACCGTTGCACGTTGAACTTCAAATTTTTGCTGTGTCACCGCATCCAGTAAGAAGCCCATGCGGTCTGCTTCTAACCAAAGCATTTTTTCCAATTGGTTGTTCGGAACGGTTTCATAATAATTGGTGCGGTCGCGGTTGGTTGATCCATTCAATGTGCCACCGGCTTCAGTCACAATTTTGAAATGTTGCTCATCGCCCACATGGTCGCTGCCCTGAAACATCATGTGTTCGAAAAAGTGTGCGAAGCCAGATTTTCCAATTTCTTCGCGTGCAGAGCCTACGTGATAGGTTACGTCTACTTGAATCACAGGGTCGCTGTGGTCTTCGTGCACAATCAGCGTAAGTCCATTGGGCAGCACATATTTTTCATAAGGAATGACCAGTTCATTGCCCTTTTTAGATACCTTCTCTACGAGTTTGGTCTGCGATTGCGCCAAGGCAGGTATCAGCAATAGCATCCATAAAAAAGTTTTCTTCATTGTATATTATTTAAGCAAAAAAATCCAACTGATTCATTCAATTGGATTAGCGAAATTACAAAAGCAAGCTACTTGATGTCGTTGTAATTTCAAAAAGAAATCCCCATTGGTGGATATATAGTTATCTGATGTTCTGGATTTGTACTATTCTGCTTCAGTGATGCCCGATTTTCCGGCTGTAGCCTTGTGCAAGTTTGTTGAATGGGAGAACCACTTTCAAAAAATTCGCTTCAACATGTGCCTCAATCTTATCCTGATCGATGAAATAGGGAATCTGTTTGCTGTACAGAACACGTGGCGTGTGTACAACCTGTTCACTGATTTGGGATCGAAAAAAGTGAAAAATACTCAATACATTATTTCGAACTTCCACTTGGATATTGTCAAGGTCAATGCCTGGTACGCGCAACCAAATCGCACGGTGGTTATCCAGTTCCTTCATCATCAACACCGGTTCACTTACGCCACCGTTGATCGTGTTCAATGCGTTGATGGTCTCTAATATTTCTGCTGGTGTCTCCTTTCTCATTTTCATGTATTCTGGTCTATTCACAACTCATAACAATGAACATACCATGCCCAGATTGAGACAAAAAGGCAGCAACAATGCCTGAAACGATAGAAATACCCGACAGATTTACTGATAGATCATTTTACCGTAACTGATTTCATCATGGCGTGCACGGTTGGCTGCCATTCTTGGCGCAGGTCTTTTGGGCAATTGAATGAAAAAACGAGTGCCCTGTCTTTTTCAATTAAGTATTGAATGTAGGTATAGCGATACATAGGCGATTGTTCTCCCATTTTCATTTTGTTGCCGTTGACACGTGATTCAAATTCAAAAAAGATATACTTCCTCTTGTGGATAGTCTGCACACCTTCACTGATAAAATCGACACGGTCATATAAATTGGTAATCCCGGCTTTGAAAAACTTTTTGGCGATTTCCAAATTTTCGTCCGGCCATTGCGTTGCAGATACGTTCACGCTGAAATCTGCTGTTCGATTTACATCAGTGTAGGCTGCCAATGGCGCGCGCACTGAAGGGTAGCGTTGCACAATGTCTTCGGGTGTCATCACTGAAAGGCCGCGGGGCAAGGCTACGGAAATACCGTCTGCCACTTTTGTTTTGGTCAACTTGGGAGGTGCAAAGCCAAAGGCGAGAAGTATTGCTACGATCAGCAGATTTGTTTTCATGGTTCACTTTTAACGTGCCAAAGCTCGGGATGTTATGTTGTTGGTGTCTGGAATTTGCCGACTGCTATTTGCCTTCGGTTTATTAACTTGCAGACCCAAAATTAAGTAAAATCTATGCTTCGTACTCATACCTGCGGTGAATTGCGCATTGGCGATGTAAACAAACACGTTACCCTTACGGGATGGGTGCAGCGCCTGCGCGACAAGGGCAGTTTGATGTGGATCGACCTGCGCGACCGATACGGTATCACGCAGTTGTTTCTGGAAGAGGGACAAACGGAACCCGCCTTGTTGACAGCCGCCCGCAGCCTGGGCCGCGAGTATGTGGTGAAGGTACAAGGCACAGTGGCCGAGCGTATAGCCAAAAACGACAAAATGCCTACGGGAGATATTGAAATAAAAGTTTCATCGATTGAGGTGCTGAATGCATCCAAAATCCCCCCGTTTACCATTGAAGACCAAACTGATGGTGGAGATGATCTCCGGATGAAGTACCGTTATCTGGACTTGCGCAGAAATCCGGTGCGCGAAAGTCTGCAGCTACGGCATAAAATGGCTCAACAAACACGCATTTACCTTGATAGCCTGAATTTTATTGAAGTAGAAACACCCGTGCTGATCAAATCTACACCCGAAGGTGCGCGCGATTTTGTGGTGCCTTCGCGCATGAACCCGGGTGAATTTTATGCATTGCCGCAGTCACCGCAAACATTTAAGCAACTGCTGATGGTCAGTGGTTTCGACCGATACTACCAAATCGTCAAATGCTTTCGAGATGAAGATTTGCGCGCGGATCGCCAGCCGGAGTTTACTCAGATCGACTGCGAAATGTCTTTCATTACGCAAGAAGATGTCTTATCTACATTTGAAGGATTGGTGAGGCATTTGTTCAGATCGGTGAAAGGCATCGAACTGCCAACCGTTCCGCACATCACGTTTGCTGATGCCATGGCCTTTTATGGCTCCGATAAACCTGACACTCGCTTTGACATGAGGATCGCGGAACTCACCGAAGTAGCCAAAGGAAAAGGGTTTTCTGTATTTGAAGACGCTCAACTTATAGCGGGCATTTGTGCTAAGGGCTGTGCCGGCTACACGCGCAAGCAAATTGACGAGCTAACCGAGTTTGTGAAAAAGCCGCAAATCGGAGCAAAAGGGTTGGTGTATGTCAGGTGTGAGGCAAACGGAACATTCAAGTCTTCGGTCGATAAGTTTTTTGATGAGGTAGAGTTGAGTCGCTTTGCGCAGAAGTTCAATGCCAATGCAGGTGATTTGATTTTAATTCTGGCAGGCGAAACAGACAAAACACGAAAGGCACTAGGCGAACTACGCTTGCACGTAGCAGGCCAATTGGGCTTGCGCGATAAAAATACATTTGCCCCGCTGTGGGTGGTGGATTTCCCACTGTTGGAGTGGAATGAAGAAACCAACCGCTGGCATGCCATGCACCACCCTTTCACTTCTCCCAAGCCGGAAGATTTACCATGGTTGGATTCAGACCCGGGAAAAGTGCGTGCCAATGCGTATGATATGGTATTGAACGGAACTGAAATTGGTGGCGGGTCGATTCGAATACACGATCGTGGCACACAACAGCGGATGTTCGCCAAACTCGGCTTTAGCGAAGATGAATCCAAAAAACAATTCGGATTCTTGATGGATGCATTTGAATTTGGTGCGCCTCCACATGGTGGCATCGCGTTCGGCTTTGACCGCTTGTGTTCGTTGTTTGGCGGGGCAGATTCCATTCGCGACTTCATCGCGTTCCCCAAAAACAATGCAGGGAGGGACATGATGATCGATACCCCATCGCCCATTTCGCAAGAACAGTTGAATGAACTGGGTATTTCAACCAATGCCCCCAAGTAAACGCTGGGGTATTCGTCAGTGCAAAATTGGGTGCGAAAACGAATCAACCAAAGTGCGTTGAGGGGCGTACAAAATGTCATATTGGGCGTTTCATCGTTTTGTAAGATGAGCAAGTTTTTTTTTCCGATTCTGATATGGGCTTGTGTCGCTTCGGCCGGTTCTGCTCAAACGATTCGTCAAATCCAAAGTCGCATGGCAAAGGGTAACTGGGATGCTGCACGCCAAATGATGATAAAGGTTTTGCGCAAAGACACTGCCGATGTTGAGATCCAGTGGATGACAGCCCAATGGTTTTATCATGCAGATAACCCCAGGCGCCAAATTGATTCAAGCTACGCTTATGTACACAGAGCACTTGCATCATACCGCAAAGCCACCGAGCGACAGCACGACAGGTTGAAGCGACAAGGCCTGGATGAATCGCTTTTCTTAGCGTTCAAGAGTAGGCTTGACAGTGCAGCGTTTGAACGAAGCAAGCAAGTGAACACGGTGGCAGGTTATGACTACTTCCTGGCACGTTTTGCCTCTGCCAATGCGTGGAGTCGTGCCTTGGAACTGCGTAACGAAGTCGCATTCCTCGATGCGCTCAAGTCAAATTCCTATCAAGACTTTGAGGCATACTATCAAAGGTACCCTCAATCGCACCGTGCAGCGGAGGCACGAAACCGGTATGAAAAACTTCTGTATGATGCCAAAACCAAAGATGGGCGGTTGCAGAGTTTTGCAGACTTCATCAGAGATTATCCGAATAGCCCTTTCCGGCTACTGGCTGAACGCGAAGTTTATGAACTTTCAACAGTGATGGGCGATTCACTCGCTTTCCTCTCATTTTTGCATCATTACCCCGAGAGTCCTTTCCGCAAAAGTGCCGTTGACCTTTGTTATTCCATCTTCTGGGACGCAGGACTTGCCCCGCCAGAATTTTTACTGAACGATTCGCTGCGTAAAGTACAACAACTCAACAGTGATTACTGGATTCCTTTTTTCGATAAGGGAAAATATGGTTTTATGAATGCAACGGGACAAGAAGTATTTGCCCCCAGTTTTTCAAATATTGATGGCGACTATAAATGCGGCATGGTAGAGGCCGATGTGATGATTACCAGCGAGGGGTTGATCTCCAGAGATGGAAAGAAGATATCACCACCTCAAAAGATTATTGAGCCGATGGGGTTGGGTTTTTGGAAAGTGGGCGATTCAACCTGCCTACGGGTGGTGCACGTGTCCGTCAATACACTACCAAACGAATGCGCGAGTGACGTGCAGTTAATAGGCAATCGTTTTCTTTGGTTGAAGGGCAGCAACACTGCGGGGATATATTCTCTTGCCGGCAAGCTGCTGCTGAGGGGTACTTGGGATGATGTTACCTGGATTGAAAATGTGATTGTGTTGACACAACTGCAGAAAAAAACAATCATTACAATGCAAAATATGCTGCAGGCTTCTGAAGGCTTGCCTGTTGCCCCTGCACATGTGTATGATGATGTACAGCGGATTGGTTTACAACGCCTGGTGGTTCGCAACGGATCCCTTGAAGGAATCATTGATTCAAACGGCCGGTTTGTGGTACCGCTTGCGAGGCAAGTGCTAGCCTCCGAGCCGTTTGGGCTGGTTCGCAAAATAGACGGCATTCTCTATCTTGACGAGGTGGACCGGAATTTTGCGTCCTTACCCATTAGCAAATACAAACAATACCGGCAATGGCTTAGCATTGATACTCACTCGGAGTCTTTGCTGTGGGATCTTCGGGTAAAACAGTTTTTGCCGCGCGCGGATAGCAGTTGGTTTGCAGGTGGACTTTTGTTTACCCGACAGGCAGACTCGTTGGTGATCTATTTGAATTCCCACAACAAACTTTCGTTTCAAAAAGATCAACGGGTAATACTTATCCCATCACGGGATTCTGTTCGCGCGTTTTTCATAGATGAAGGCAAGTTGAAAAAGAATGTGTATGCAGTAACCAATGGTGCGAAACTCTTCACAACTGAGTTTGATCAAATTGAGTCAATTGACAGTGGTTTGTTTTTGGTTACGCGCAAGGGAAAGAAAGGAGTCTTTACAAAAGATGGAAAAGTGCTGGTGGCCATCGAGTATGATATGTTGGCATTTAATCAAGGAAGATACTGGTCCACCTTCAAGGATAAGAAGTTTGGACTCGTGAACTTAGAGACGGGTGATTTGCTGAAGCCACTATCTACCCGTAATGTGGTGATACTAAGTAAGGATCTATTGGTTATCTATAACAAGGATAAGTGCGGGCTCACCGATTGGCACGGAAAAGTTGCTACTGCATTTGATTATGACGAGGTGTTACCGTGGTCTGCAAAACTGATTTGGGTGCGAAAGGGCTTTTCTTGGCATTTGATTGATTACGAATCCAACAAGCCGATCATCGCAAATGTGAAACGAATAAATAAGTGGCAGGATCATGATCAATCCAGAATCTATCAGATTCAAAAAGACGATTTTTTTGGTGTCGTCAGCAATGAAAGAGGGTTGGTGATCCCACCTGTGTTCTCATTGGTGAAAAATGTGGGAAGCCTCGAGCAACCGCTCTATTTGACTGACAAAGAGGTAGAAGAAGCGGGCCTGCACGTGGTGATCTATTATGATGCCAACGGCAAGTTCATTCGCAAGCAGGTGTACGAGCAACAGGAGTTTGAAACAACGATGTGCGAGGAAGAATGACGGAGTTCATACATACATCTCAGTGCCAAACAGTCATCGGTCTGAATCTTGTTTTGATCTAAATTGCAAATAATCCTTGATTGAGTAAATTCAACGCCTTTTCTTTTTGGGAAGTGTCTACTAAAATGGAGATGTTGTTGTGGCTGCCGCCAAAAGAAACCATGCGCACGGGTAGTGAACCCAACGCGTTGAATACCTCTGGTAAGACGCCTTCTTTTTCAGCAAGAGCATTGCCCACAATACAGATGATAGTTTGATTTTTATCAACTTCAATACTGCCAAAGGTCATCAGTTCTGCCAATAGCTCATTCAGGTGGGTGCTGTCATCAATGGTTACTGACATAGCCACCTCTGAAGTGGAGATCATGTCAATCGGTGTTTTATGTTTTTCAAAAACCTCAAACACCTTTCTGAGAAAACCGTATGCCAGTAACATACGCGAAGACTTGATGTTGATAGCGGTGATTCCATCTTTGGCTGCAATTGCCTTCACCTGCCCGCGAGTTCCTTTTGAGCTGATGATCGTGCCGGCTGCTTTTTCTTCCATTGTATTTTTCAGTCGCACGGGTACATCAAACTTTTGGGCAGGCAAAATGGTTGAGGGATGCAAGATTTTTGCTCCAAAGTATGCCAGTTCACTTGCCTCATCAAAAGTGAGCTCGGCAATTGGCCTGGTCTTCTTTACAATGCGCGGGTCGTTGTTATGCATCCCATCGATATCTGTCCAGATTTGGATTTCTTCTGCGCGAATGGCCGCCCCGATCAGCGATGCTGTGTAATCGCTGCCGCCCCGTTTTAGGTTATCGATTTCGTTCCTGTGGTTTCGGCAAATATACCCCTGCGTAACGATGATATCAGATTGAATGGTATCAATGATTGGTTTCAGGCGCGAGGCAATTTTGTCCAACTCCGGCTCGTGGTTTTCGTCAATGGACATAAAGTGCAAAGCCGGCAATAGCCGCGAATTGATTTTGCGCTCTTGCAGATGATGGTAAAAAAGCTCAGTTGAAATCAGTTCACCCTGTGCCAGCAACTCCCGGTGGCTGCGATCGTCAAAGTTTCCGGCTGCCAACAACCGAAACAAGCTGAAGTAGCGGCTCACGATTTCCTCCCCAATGGCTTTGTAACCTTCTGAACTATACAGCGCATTTATAAATTGGAGATAGTGCTTTTCAAGGTTTTGAATTTCAAGCTCAGCGGCAGCGGGATTCTGCCCGAGCAATGCATCACCTATACGCACCAACGTGTTGGTGGTGCCACTGAGGGCAGACAGCACCACTATCTTCTTCCCGGGCATGCCAAGAATTAGTTCTGCGATTTTCTTCATCCGCTCAGGCTTGCCGACCGAAGTGCCACCAAACTTAACAACTAACATGCTGATATGACTTTTTGGGAGCGCAAATATAGTGCGCAACAGGTTGCCACAAAAGATAAACGTCAGCAAGCTGGTCCACACTAGCGTATGCAAACGTTAGAAATTTTAACAAAAAATAACAAAATCCTTAACACTCCATTAACAGTGCTATATTGGGCGCCACTGTTATTTTTGCCAAAAAAAAATTGACTATGAAATTACGAATGATTTTTGCCGGATTGGTTGTATGTGGGGTTTGTGTCTTTTGTGTGGGCAAAAAGCCCTCTGAACCATCTGTTTTAGAAAAGGCAGCGTTGGCTGCCGGGGTGCAGTACCAACTGGATACTGCTAATAGCGTTATCGAATGGATTGGCTCCGCCCCGGGAGACTACCGGCACAATGGTATTTTGAGGTTTTCGACAGGCACCGTGGGTGTCGAAGAACAAGTAATTACCAGCGGAAGCCTGTTGGTGAATATGAAAACGATCTCAGCGCTAGATCAAACTGGCAAGGATAAGAAGAATCTCGAAAGCCACCTGATGGACGAGGATTTTTTTGAAGTTGAGAAGTTTCCAACGGGTGCTTTCCAGTTTGTTCGCGTTAGTAGCGCAAGCGATAGTGCGGGTTACACTTTGCGTGTCGATGGCAATCTGACGTTGAAAAATGTGACGCACCCGGTCAGCTTCAGAGCAAAAGCCGTCATCAGCGGAGATACCATCATTGCCGAAAGCGCAACCTTTACCATCGACCGGACCAAGTGGGGCATCGTGTACCATTCTGGAATTATTGGCACTATCAAAGATGATTTAATCAACGATGAGATTGTGTTGAAGGTCAAGTTGAGCGCTGCGAAACAAATCTTATGAGAGATCTTTTCGTTGTCTTTCTAATTGCCGTTAGCCTTTCAGTTTATTCACAGCCAAACTCTAACAATAAAACCCTTTGGACTTTCACTTACCTGAAAGCAAAAGAAGGCCAGAAGGCAGACTTGAAAGCTTTTATACAGAAGAAATGGTTTGCAATGGACAAGCAGGCGCTGGAGCAAGGGTTGTTAAAGCAGTATCACCTTTTAGAAAATAGCGATGCTACCAAAGAGTGGGATTTTGTTGTGATGGTTCAGTATCGGGATGAGACGGGCTACGAAGGCGTAAAGGTAGAGTTTGAAAAGATCCGTCAGGCACATCAACATGTATTGGTAAATGGAAAAGGGATAGCCGATGTGGGCAGGGTTGTAAAGGCTGAAGAATTTTTAGAGGTATTGTAAAGAAAAAATCCCCTGGGCAGAAGCCGAGGGGATTTTTGACATCGCTGTTTGAAAACAACTACTTCACTTCTTCATACTCCACATCCGTTGCATTTCCGTTGCCTGCATTGGCACCTGCGCTTGCTCCTTCGCTATTACTTGCCCCAGCATTAGCGCCCTGCGCTCCACCTTGTGCGGCATACATCTCTTGCGAGGCTGCCTGCCATGCAGTGTTCAATGCATTCATCGCGGTGTCAATCATCGCCAGGTCTTTGGCGGTGTGGGCTTCCTTCAGTTTGATCAGCGCACCGTTGATGGCCGACTTGTTTCCCTCCGAAAGCTTATCACCAAATTCCTTCAGTTGTTTTTCCGTTTGGAAAATCAATGAATCAGCCTGATTCACTTTTTCAATCTTCTCTTTCTCCTTCTTATCGTTCTCTGCATTGGCTTGTGCCTCTTGCTTCATCTTTTGGATTTCGGCATCTGTCAAACCGCTGCTGGCTTCAATACGAATCTTTTGTTCTTTGCCAGTGCCTTTGTCTTTAGCCGATACATGAAGGATACCGTTGGCATCAATATCAAAAGTTACTTCGATTTGAGGCACACCGCGTGGGGCGGGTGGAATACCATCTAAGTGGAATCTACCAATAGTACAGTTGTCGCGTGCCATAGGGCGCTCGCCTTGCAGCACGTGTATTTCCACCGAAGGTTGGCTATCGCTGGCAGTTGAGAACACTTCCGATTTTTTAGAGGGGATAGTTGTGTTAGACTCAATCAACTTTGTCATCACACCACCCATGGTTTCGATACCCAGGCTCAGCGGCGTAACGTCGAGCAACAAGACATCCTTCACCTCACCGGTTAGAACTGC
>DHLV01000085.1:0-2725 GCA_002405445.1 Flammeovirgaceae bacterium UBA4659
CGTCCGTTGACTTTCGATGTGTAAGGCTGGCAGAAACCAAATTCAACGGCATGGGCTTGTAGCCATTGATAAATCTTTAGTCCTTCCCCGGAAGCAAAATAAGAATTGTCAAGCGAATTCAAATCCATGTCGGTGCCCCAATGGTGACGCGAAGTGCCTGGCATGGAACTATACAGCAAAATCAAACGAGCGCGCTCTGGCAAATCAGCAACGGTGGTCAGGTCTTTTTCCTCTACTTTTGTTTTTCCTTCCCACTTGTTTTCCCAAATGGCTTTTTGAGAACTGAAGTTGCGCGTGGCCGAAATGATGAAGAGCGATACACCATCTTTCTTCGCGGCCCCGGCCATTTTTACAAAAGCAACATAACTCTCTCTTCGAAGAAATTTTCCCACCGCGCTGCCGCGCGCATATTGTGAATCAATTTTTATAAAGCGGCTATCTTTTGTTTCGTCAAATTGGCCAAGCAGGTATTTCTTATCAATTGTTTGACCGATGACAACTTTTGTGCTCAACAATAACAACACGAAAGAAGCTAGTATATAGGAGTTAGAAGTTAGGAGACAGGAGCTCTCAGCCAAGCACTGCCGACTGTCGACTGTCGACCGTGGACTGTTCAAATTGCCAACTTCTTTTCTTTTGTTAATCATCTAAACCCTCTCCTCCACTTGGTTCATCACCTTGGTCTGCACTTGAATCGACTCATGGTGAATTAAACGCAACAAATCTCTGGTGAACCCTTCATCCATACCCATCGCTTTGCAAAGAGCCACGCGGGTTTTCACAATTTCTTCCCAGCGGTTTACTTGTAAGATGGTGACGTTGTTGTCTTTTTTATACTGACCAATCTTTTCGGATATTTTCATCCGTGCCGACATCTTCTGCATAATTTCGTCATCGAGGGTATCAATCTGCTCGCGCAAAATGCTGAGTGTGTCTTTGAATGTCTTGTTATCAGTAGATGCCTGACGAACTACCAAATCCGAAAGAATTTTGCCCAACACCGCGGGCGTTACTTGCTGCTTCGCATCGCTCCACGCTGCATCTGGGTTGATGTGACTTTCAATCATTAATCCGGCCATGTCGAGGTCGAGTGCCTTTTGCGAAACAAACGCAATCAAATCACGATTACCTGAAATGTGGCTCGGGTCGCAAATG
Organism: Flammeovirgaceae bacterium UBA4659; assembly: GCA_002405445.1. Lineage (GTDB taxonomy): Bacteria > Bacteroidota > Bacteroidia > Cytophagales > Cyclobacteriaceae > ELB16-189. The sequence goes on from DHLV01000085.1 coordinate 1,156, forward strand.
ATTTCCAGTTCAGGAAAGCGAGTCTTCAGCTCAATCGCTAAATCCCACATGGGCAAATTGCGGAACGGTCCTTTCTCGAAAGAGGAAAATCCGCGATGAATAGCCGCCATTGTTTTGATGCCCGCTTTGTGCAAACGCTCCAACGCACCAATCCACAATTCCAAATCAGGGTTTACCGGATTTTTCACCATCACAGGTATATCCACACCTTTCAATGAATCCGCAACCTCTTGCACCGAAAACGGGTTGACCGTGGTGCGTGCGCCCACCCACAAAAAATCGACACCCGATTTTAAACTCGCTTCAACGTGCGCAGCGTTGGCCACTTCGGTAGTGATGGGCAGCCCTGTTTCCCTCTTTGCAGCCACCAGCCATTTCAGCCCCACATCACCCGCGCCCTCGTACTGACCAGGTCGGGTTCGGGGCTTCCAAATGCCGGCACGCAAGCCGTGCACTTTGCCTGTGGCAGCAATCTGTTTGGCTGTGGCAATGGTTTGCTCTTCGGTTTCGGCACTGCAAGGCCCGCTGATAATGATGGGCTTGTCTATTTTCAACCAACCGCTAATGGTGTTAATACCTTTCATAAGTTATTTCGAGTTTGTTTTGTGTTCTTATTTTTTATCGTTGATGCTAGATACTGGATACTAGTTTCTTGGTGCAAGCTGCCAGCATCCAGTACCCAGTATCGAGTATCCAGTATCCTACGTCAAAATCCTCCTAATCTCGTTCGCTTTCTTCATCGTGCTCAACAATTCTGTTGTATCGTGCTTCATCAGGTGGTAATGAAACCGTTGCAAGTGCATAATGTATTCTGATAATGCCTGACTCAAATATTCTGAATTTTGTTCGAATATCGGAGCCCACATTTCCGGTGAGCTCTTCGCCAAACGCACCGTTGATGCAAAACCACTTCCTGCCAAATTAAAAATATTCTTTTCATCTTTCTCTATGTCGAGTACGGTTTGTCCTAATAAAAAAGAGCTAACGTGCGATAGGTGCGAAACGTATGCCACATGCTTGTCGTGCTCCTCGGGCTCCATAAAAATTGTGTTCAATCCGACAGCATCAAATATCTCCTGTGCCTTCAACAAATTTTTCGGTGAGGATCTACTTTTTTCGCAAACGATGTTCGTTTTGCCCACAAACAATCCCGCAAAAGCAGCCACAGGGCCTGAATTTTCAGTGCCGGCAATTTGATGTGCTGCTACCAGCTGGTTCCGTTTGGGATGGCCAGCCACTGATTTACAAATCGCACTTTTGGTAGAGCCCGTATCAATCACTACTGTCTTCGATTCAATGATATCCAACAAGCCGGGCAAAAATGTTTGAATGGCATTTACCGGTATCGACACGATAATCACGTCTGCATTTTTTACGGCTTCTTCCAACGAAGTAGCTTTGTCTACAAGCCCAAGTTCTACGGCAAGTTTTCCGTGGGCGGGATTATTATCTACACCCTCAATAGACGAAGCCAACCCTTTTGCACGCAGGTCAATTGCCATCGAGCCGCCAATCAATCCTAAACCTATTACTGTAATTTTCATTTTAGATTTCAGATTACTGATTACAG
>DHLV01000085.1:2949-3910 GCA_002405445.1 Flammeovirgaceae bacterium UBA4659
TAATTTTGAATTTGTAATCTTTAATGCGATTGAGTGCTTCATTGAGTTTTACTTCCGTAGCGCAAAGCGAAATTCGGATGTATCGCTTGCCCGCATCGCCAAAAATAAAACCAGGTGTGATGAACACACGCGTGCCATATAAAATTTCGTCAATCCATTTTTCTACATCTGCAATGGCATCAGGAGCTTTTGCCCACACAAACAATCCCGATTGCTGTTGCGTGTAGGTGCAGCCAAGTTCGTCTAAAATCTTTGTAGCCACTTTTTTCCTCTCAGCATACAGGTTGTTGAGTTGACTAAACCAGCCCTCACCATTTTGCAACGACTCCACAGCTGCATGTTGCAGCCCCAAAAACATTCCGGAGTCCATATTGCTCTTCACACGCAGCACGTCATCTACATATTCGCTGTTGCCCGCCACCCAGCCAATGCGCCAACCCGCCATGTTGTGCGATTTGCTCAACGAGTTCAACTCTAACGCTACTTCGCTCGCGCCTTCACAACTTAAAATGCTTAGCGGACTGTCATTTAAAATCAGACTGTACGGATTGTCATTCACAATCAAGAAACTATTTTCACGCGCTAAATCAACCAATACTTGCATTTCCGCTTTGGAAGCAATTCTTCCCGTAGGCATGTGCGGAAAATTTACCCACATGATTTTCACATTTGATAAATCAGAATTTTTCAACGCGTCTACATCAATGCCCCAATTCAAGTCCTCGCGCTGCGAATAGGTTTTCGTCTTTGCTCCTACCAGCTTCGCTACTGATGCATAAGTCGGATAGCCGGGGTTCGGAATCAACACTTCATCGCCCTCGTTTACAAACGCCATCATAACGTGCATGATGCCTTCCTTCGAGCCCATCAGTGGAAGGATTTCGGTTTCGGCATTCAGTTGGACGGAATAAATTCCTTTATAAAAATCAGCAACGGCCTTTCTTAATTGAGGAATGCCTTT
>DHLV01000085.1:4042-11538 GCA_002405445.1 Flammeovirgaceae bacterium UBA4659
TAATTCTGATAGCCATGGTTGCTTGGGTTATTTGCGGAAGCCGTCAACGCATCAATCGCATTTTGTGAAGGCGCTTGGTCGGGGCTACCAATACCGAGATTGATCATGGGCCATTCAGCACTGTCAAGTTTGCGCACCTCTGCCAACTTTCTGCTGAAGTAGTACTCCTGCACATCTTTGATGCGATTGGCCGGTTGAACGCGTTTTTCTAATAAAATACTCATCACCTCATATTAGTTAATTGTAATTACCCCCTTTTTATACTCCCCTAAAATATTCAAATTCCTTACCTGACGCATGACTTGTTGCATGGCCGTGTTGTAGTCTTTTCTTTTCTTCCACTCTAAATCAACATGGATTGAATACTCGGTCGGCCGGCCGATAATTGGTATCGACTGGATTTTCGTCAAATTGATTTTATTGTTTTTAAACGTCATGAGTGCTTCGGCCAAACTCCCCACTTCATTGAGTACTTCAAAACCAATTGATGCCTTGTTGCTATCGGACACTTTTAAATGGCCGCGGGCTAAAATCAAAAAGCGTGTAAAGTTTTTCTTATTCGTTTCAATTCGCTTTTCCAAAATCTGTAAGCCAAACTTTTTAGCAGCATACTCATTAGCAATGGCAGCCGTGTGCGCCAGTTTACCTTCTTGGATTTTTCTAGCCGAGACGGCCGTATCATCGCTTTCGCGGATTTCAACACCCTTCAAACGAAACAAAAAATCATTGCATTGCCGAATGGCCATCGGGTGCGATTCAATGGTCTTCACGTCTGCCAACTTAGTGCCCGGCAGCGCGAGCAGGTGCATGTGGATAGGCAAGTACACTTCGCCCACAATCGAAAAGCGATAGTCTTGCAACAAAAAGTAGTTCTGCAAAATGCTTCCGGCAATAGAGTTTTCGATGGCCATCACGGCAAAGTCGGATTTTTTGGTCGCCAGCGATTCGCACAACGCATGAAACGACAGGCACTCTACCGACTCGATGCTCGACCCGAAATAGGTTTGTGCCGCTACTTCGTGAAAGCTGGTGGCAATGCCTTGTATCGCGATTTTCAGTTTTTTCTTGTTGGCCATTTCAATTCTCTTCGTTTGTCAGGCTGAGCCGGTCGAAGCCGTTTTTGCCAAGCTCAAACTGACAGTCTTTACAATAAAAAAGTCCCGACTTTCATCGGGACTTTTCTGAGTTTATTTTGTTTTTCTATAACAAAGCTCTACTCCGCCAAGCCCCGGTGGGATGGATAAAAGTAAAAGCTAAAATAAAATCGTGTTGTTTTCATTTGAATGCAAAGCGAAGGAAAGACAAAAAATCTACACCCGCAACATTTGTCAGAGTTTTTTTGCCGAAAAACCTACAAACTAACTGGTGTTAGTCATATAACTTGACGAAAGCGATTGTTTGCTTTACATTTGATAAAACATAAATAAGTATTTCATGAAACGTCAACTTCTTCTCTTGTCCATATTGATTGTTACGGCATTGGCCTGTGGCAAAAGTGATAAACACAATAATCATCACGAACATGGCTCGGCAAGTGGCGACAATCCCAACCAAGCTTTGTATGACCAAGTGATGGATGTGCATGACGAACTGATGCCGAAGATGGAAGACCTCTACAAACTGAAGAAAGAAATCCAGGATCAAATTGTGCAAACGCCAGACATGGCACCCGATAAAAAGAAACAGTTGGAGCAAACGATTGCCGCGCTCGACTCGGCTGATCAATCCATGATGGATTGGATGCACAAGTTCCGTCCCCTGCCCGACTCGGTAGACCAGGAAAAAGCCCGCGAATACCTGGAAACAGAAATGGAAAAAGTGAAGAAGCTAAAAGAGCTTTTTAGTGAATCGATTGAAAACGCAAAGGAGATTGTTAAGAAGTAGAAAGGTTAAAAGTTGAAAGACGAAAATCTTTCAACTTCAGACTTTTAGTTTTCAACTCTACTAAAATTCCAGTCCATTAAAATAGTCTACCGATTTCACCAACCTGCTGCCATACCAACTGAACATTTCACCGTCCACTAGTTGTATGTCGGTTGCGGGCAAAACCCCTCGCAGTTCTGCCGCGTGTGTTGCACTGAAAGGAAATGGCTCTGAGGAAAGAAGTATTCGGTCAGGTTGAAACTGTTGGATCTGTGAAAGGGTCAGCTCGGGATAGCGCGTTTCGCTCACTACATTTTGCAAACCGACCTGCGCGAGCATTGAATCAATAAACGTATGCTTGCCGGCTGCCATCCATGGCGACCTCCAGATCAGGTAAAGCACTTTTTGGTTTTCTCTTTTTTGAATGCTTGAGAAAGACCGTTGAATATTGAAAACCAGTTGTTGCGCGGCTTTTTCTGTATCCGTCAATTGCCCTACCGCCACCATCATCCGATAAGCAGCTTCCAAAGAATCTATATCAGACATCCAAACGGGAAACTCCTTTTGCAGAGCCTCAATTCCAGTCTGTTCGTTTTCTTCTTTGTTGCCGATAATCAAGTCTGGTTGAAGGCTGCGGATGACGTCAAGCCTGAAGTTTTTGGTGCCTCCCACTTTCACTACGGATTTCACTTTTTCGGCAGGATGTACGCAAAATTTGGTTACACCAACTACTTTTCGTTCCAAACCCAAGTCGAACAACAACTCGGTTTGGCTTGGCACTAACGAAACGATCCGTGTGGGTGGATAGGCTACGCGGATCAACCGATTGAGTTGGTCGGTAAAAGAATTCATCATTTAAAAGGAACCAAGGTGGCGGACGACATAAACCGAATCCTCACGGAAACTGCGTTTGGGGATTTGTTCATACCCTCCAACTTGGCGAAAGTTTGCCCTTGCACAATGCCGGTGTAGTTGTTCATCTACTGCGGGCACCCTCACTTGAGATAGCGAAAGTCGTGACCGGGTTTAACTTGCAGCAAAACCTCATAAATCAAGTTTATTACGTTCTCTACGTCCTCTTTGTGGACAGTCTCAACGGTTGTATGCATGTATTTCAATGGTAAGGAGATCAAACCCGAGGCTACGCCTTCTGCAGAATATGCAAATGAGTCTGTGTCGGTGCCTGTAGACCGGCTGACGGCCTGCCGTTGGAACGGTATTTTTTTCTTTTGGGCAGTATCGATCAACATCTTGAGCACATTATTTTGAACGGCCGGCCCGTAACAGACCACAGGGCCCAATCCGCACTTCAAATTGCCGCTTTCTTTTTTGTTGTACATGGGCGATTGGGTGTCGTGGGTCACGTCTGTGCAAATCGCCAAGTCGGGCTTAATTCTACGGGAAATCATTTCTGCGCCCCGCAAGCCGATTTCTTCTTGTACCGAGTTAACGACATACAGCCCAAAGGGCAGTTTCTTTTTGTTCTCATGCAACCTGCGAGTGACCTCGGCAATCATGTAGCCGCCCATGCGGTTATCTAACGCCCGGCCAACGAGGTATCTTTTGTTCATCTCTATTAATTCATCTTCGAACACCGCTACACAGCCCACATGCACGCCCATGGCTTCCACCTCTTTTTTAGATTCTGCACCAATGTCGATGAAAATGTTTTTCAGGCTCGGTGCTTCTTCTTTGCCTGCATCGCGCACGTGGATGGCTGGCCAGCCGAACACGCCTTTCACAATACCTTTTTCGGTGTGGATGTTCACCCGCATGCTTGGCGCGATTTGATGGTCTGAGCCACCGTTGCGTCTGACATATATATAGCCATCGTCAGTAATGTAGTTCACAAACCAACTGATTTCATCAGCATGAGCTTCAATCACCACTTTGTATTTTGCTTTGGGGTTGACGATGCCGACTGCGGTACCATACACGTCAATCGTATAATCATCGATGTAGGGCTTCAGGTAATCAAGCCAAATCTGCTGGCCTGATGATTCAAAACCGGTGGGAGATGCGTTGTTGAGATAATCAAATAAGAAGGCTTTGCTTTTTTTGTCCATAGTAGTTGTCATTTATGAAAGTCGAATAGTTCAAAACGGTATTTTTCTTTTAGCTTGTTGGAATAAACTTGGAGTATATTGTTTTCTGGCCTGTAATTTAGTTTGTCGAGTTGATAAAGCAAAAAGACTTGGTCAATCTTGAAACCGTTTGCACCATATACAGCCATTTCCAAAAGTTTCTTATCGGGCATCTCAAGGGGAATGCTATAGAGATCGTCCAAAACAACTCCCTTATCATGGTTAGAAGCTAGGGTGATTACCGCTTGCGTAAAACTGGGTTTCGAGTATTCTCGAATTGTAAGAGCTATACCCTCATCAATTTTCACGAAAAAATTTTCTATCAACCACTTTCCAGTTTGAGTAAAGTGTATCTCTGCGAATAACTTCACCATAAACAGAAGTGAACTCAATCAATAGCTCAGTTCTAAAGTTCTCAATTCCAAAAAAAATTGAATCACCAATCATGAAATTCTTGCGGTGCTTCTCCATCGTTAGAAGCTCAAAATAATCTCGCTCACGAATTGCGCTGCCCAGCCCAGCTTGTGGAGCTCGAATCGAACTGGAAATTGATCTGATAGACTGAGATTTTGTTATTATTTCTTCGTTACCGTTGGCGGTAACAATTACTGCATGTCCATTTTTTGGTATTGCTATCAAGTTGTGGAAGGAGGTCACTACCATTCCGGGTTGAGCCTGTTTACCATCCAACAAAACTCCTTCGGAGCTAGCTGCAACAACAAACAGATCAGTTGATTGTGCAAGTAGTTCCTGAACCCCGATGGTTGAATAGAAAAATAGTAGGCAACGAATCAGTACAATTAGGCGAATCACTCAGCCATCAATTTATAGCGGAATATTCCCGTGCTTCTTTTTAGGCAGCACGGCAACTTTGTTTTCCAACATCTGAAAAGCCCGAATCAGCTTTTCGCGCGTTTGCTCAGGCATGATTACCTCGTCAATATAGCCACGCTCGGCAGCCCGGTAGGGTGTGGCAAATTTTTGTGTGTACTCGTCAACCTTTTCTGCCAGTTTTGTTTCTGGGTTCGCTGCTTCTGAAATCTCCTTTTTAAAGATAATTTCGGCTGCACCCTTCGCACCCATTACTGCAATCTCAGCAGTCGGCCAGGCATAGTTCATATCGGCTCCAATGTGCTTGCTGTTCATCACATCATAAGCACCGCCATACGCCTTGCGTGTAATCACCGTTACACGTGGCACAGTTGCTTCGCTAAACGCATACAACAACTTCGCGCCATTGGTAATAATGCCGCGCCATTCTTGGTCGGTGCCCGGCAAAAATCCCGGCACATCTTCCAACACCAACAGCGGCACGTTAAAGCTGTCGCATAGGCGTACAAATCGCGCTGCCTTCACACTACTATTAATATCCAGCACGCCAGCCAACGAGGCTGGCTGATTGCCTACGATGCCAATGCTACGGCCTGCCAATCGCGCAAAGCCGACCACAATGTTCTCGGCAAAATTCTTGTGAACCTCAAAAAAAGAATTCTCATCTACCACTCCGGTAATCACCTCGCGCATATCGTAAGGTTGGTTGGGGTTGGCCGGAATAATATCATTTAACGCAGGCCGCGCCTCGTTACCAGGTTGATAAGGCATTCGCGGGGCATCATCTTCACAGTTTTGTGGCAAATAGCTCAGCAGCTGCTTGATTTGGTTGATGCACTCTACTTCATTGGCGCAGGCAAAATGCGTAACGCCACTTTTGCTACTGTGGGTAGAAGCTCCGCCCAACTCTTCCGAAGTCACTTCTTCATGTGTTACTGTTTTCACCACATTGGGGCCAGTCACAAACATGAACGAAGTATTCTCCACCATAAAGATAAAATCCGTCATGGCAGGAGAATACACCGCGCCACCAGCACACGGGCCCATAATGGCGGAAATCTGCGGCACTACGCCACTGGCCATCACATTGCGGTAGAAGATATCTGCATAGCCGCCCAGTGAAACCACACCTTCTTGGATGCGCGCCCCGCCTGAATCATTCAACCCAATGACGGGCGCACCATTTTTCATAGCCAAATCCATCACCTTCACAATTTTCTCAGCAAATGTTTCGGAGAGCGAGCCCCCAAACACCGTAAAGTCTTGCGAGAACACGTATACCAAACGACCCTGCACTGTTCCATACCCCGTCACCACGCCATCGCCCAAATAATGCTCTTTATCTAGGCCAAAATCTTTAGCACGGTGTGTCACAAACTTGTCGAGTTCTTCGAAAGAGCCTTCGTCTAGTAACAGCTGAACACGCTCGCGAGCAGTGAGTTTGCCCTTGGCATGTTGCTGGGCAATGCGTTTTTCACCTCCTCCTAATTGCGCTTCAGCATTTTTACGGTGCAGTTCGTTAAATTTATCCTGAAGTGTATGAGTCGTTGGCAAGGACATAGAAGATAAAAGCTGATAATTTTCGAAATATAGTTATTATAGTGGTTCCGAAGCCATGACTTTACTCACCAAAAAAATCGCGATTATCGACCTTGGCACCAATACATTTCACCTGTTGGTGGCTGCTTTGCATGATGATGGTTACAAGATCGTGTACCAGGAAAAGCTTCCTGCTAAAATTGGCGCGGGCGGCATCAACCACGGAACGATCACACCTGAAGCAACCACACGTGCTATTGGTGTGCTCAAAAAATACCGGCAAACAGTAGACGACATGGGCGTTGATCAAACACTCGCCTTCGGAACCAGCGCCCTGCGCAGCGCCAAAAACCAGCGCGAAGTAATTTCAAAAATCAAAGACGCAACAGGTATTGATGTAACAGTAATTTCGGGCGAGCAGGAGGCACAGTACATCTATGAGGGCGTGAGGGCTGCCGTCAACCTCGGGCATCAAAAATCACTGATTGTAGACATTGGCGGGGGTAGTGTAGAGTTTATCATCGCCAACGAAGCCCGGGTGTTCTGGAAGCAGAGTTTTGAGATCGGGGGGCAGCGTTTGTTAGAGCTATTCCAAAAGCATGACCCCATACTGCCAGACGAAGTTCAGAAATTACATGACTATCTGGCCATTCAACTGCAACCGCTGCTCACCGCGCTAACGGATCACACACCTAAAACCTTGGTGGGTTCATCCGGCACATTTGATACCCTCAGCGAAATACACTGTCACCGAAAAGGGATGATGTTTGAACAAACCCCCGAAACTCCGCTGACGCTAGAAGGCATCAACGATATCTACAAAGAGCTTTTATTGAAAAACAGAGCAAAGCGACTACTGATACCGGGCATGATTGAGTTGCGCGTAGACATGATTGTGGTAACCTGCAGCCTGATCGACTTCTTACTTCAGGCGCACGAATTTGAAGATGTGAAGGTATCGTCTTACTCGCTCAAAGAAGGTGTGCTGCAACAACTAAGCATGCAATTCTAAAACCAAGCCGTGAGGCTGGTGATCAACCATGTGCCGTTTCGTGTTGGGTTTTGATTTTCATTGAAATACACCTGATCGGGCGAAAAAAAGTGACGGCCCTCTACACGCAACAAGGCATTGTGGTTTGCCTTGTAGTTGAGGCATAAACCCGTGCTATACGAATTGAA
>DHLV01000085.1:11742-12680 GCA_002405445.1 Flammeovirgaceae bacterium UBA4659
GAGAGCATATCGTTGAAATGATAACGACCCACCATATTGGCTTGCCACCAATTGAGTGTGCCAGCACCGAGGCGTTCTTGAAAGCCTATGTAAACGCACGCAGTAGCATCAAAGCGAGCGCTGTATTTATAAATCCAATACAGGTCAGTAAAATATCGCATACGCCAATTGGGGTTCGCCTGGTTTTGGTTATGACCCATAAAGGTATCCCAGTTGAACAACATTTTTTTGTTGGGGCGGTACTCCAATTGGGTTCCAATAGATTTATTCCTGTTGTTATCTTGAATTACCTGCCACCCATTGAGTAAATACAAAAATGAATTTACCTTTTTGCTCAACGGCAACGATACTTTCAAGCCAGAAAGGTAGTAAGGAACATTTTCAGGTGCGAAGGACCGTGTGTACATCAGATGGTCCTTAGAAAAAGGGCTTTCATTGGTATAGGGTGAAGTAAACACACCTACATCTACCCAAATGTTTCTTTTGGCAGAAAGACGTAAGCCCGCTGTGGCCTCCACAATATTCTTTAGAGTGCCAATTTCGTTTGCGTAGTTCGCATTCATATAGGTGCCATAGCCGGGTACAAAACGTGCGCGAAAATTAGTTGACTTATAACGTAAGTCGATATATGCCAAATTGATGTTCATCTCGTCATGCCGGTTGGAAGACACAAAGTAAGGGATGGCACCCGAAGCTGGCTTGTTGAAACTGTAGCCGTAATAGCTGTCCATGTATCCGCCCACTGCCAAACGACCAATAGTGGTGGTTTGTAGCGTGTCCATAGTGGCCGTATTGACAATTTGACCCATCGAAATTGACACAACCAAACAATACAAAACGAGCAGACCGATGAAGGAGCGCATAAGGCAAATGTACAGAAAATGCCACCACAAAGATTTTTTTTCCAAATAGAACGAGGGGCATTACCTATTGACGAT
>DHLV01000085.1:12976-14166 GCA_002405445.1 Flammeovirgaceae bacterium UBA4659
CTGCAACCATGTTTTCGGCAGCATTGACCAGGCATGAACAACGTTGGCACCATGGGCGTTGCAGATAACGCAACGCAATACACAATGGTTTCAATAAACAACAATGCATGCCCTTTTGCATTCGCTGTGAGCCCTGGCGGTGACGGGTGCGCCATCGTTAGTACAGAACCGCTCTTTAAGGTGCGTAGTGAATTTTTTACAGCAAAATCATGCTGGCATTTATACCTCAGCGCGATTATGATAAACCAAATTTCCTCAGCGGCTGTTGATAAAGTTGTTGAACTCAGCTTTCGCCACTGAACTCATAAACAATGAGGAATGCTCGCCCCCCGGAATCTCAACCATGCGAATGGACTTACAATCAGTGCAATTGGTAACCTCTTGCTTGAAAACCGGCCATGAATACATCTGTATCGGTGAATCATTGAGGCCCTGCACAAAAAGAATATCAGATTTAAAACCTCTGGTAAATGTGAGCAACGAACGGGCCATGTAGGCATTGGGATTAGCCGAGGTTGTTCCGTATGCGGCTCGAAGCTTGTTACACGTTGCCCCCGCTGCAATTTGTCCGGACTCTTCAAGTTGACATCGATACACAAGATTGAATGGGCCCGGTGCATTCGCAATTACACCGTTGGTTTCGTGCATGGTATTCAGCCTTGTTACCAGGTAACCACCTTGCGAATGTCCACCCAAAAAAATTTTCTTTATCGAGATCCCCAATTCCTGGCTTGCTTTATTTTTTACCCAAAGCAGCGCAGCTTCGGCATATACAATGTTATCGCCCAGCAGCATGTTTTCGCCAGGATAAGGCACTCCTACAATCAGCATGTCTTTCCGATCTAAAATACCCTTGAAATCGTCCATTACATTGTTGGCAGCACTCATCAAATTGGCGTCATAGAGCACGGTACCGTGGTAGACAAGGAGTGCGTCCATTTCAGTGCCAGTAGGCTTTTCGATCACGAGCTTCATTGTGATATTATTGTAAGTAATATCTCGGGTCTGCCTCACAGCTTCCGCCAAGGCAGGTGCTTCGTCTTTTGCACAGGACAACAGCGAAATCAATAACAAACAGTATCTCATAGGGGTCTTTTTTCGCTTAGATACATGTGGCGGTCGAAAGTTTAAAGGGCGATTCATGCATGGAACATCAATCAGCGCAAAAGACCTGTTACCGGGGGGTGCAT
>DHLV01000085.1:14392-23265 GCA_002405445.1 Flammeovirgaceae bacterium UBA4659
CCTGCTGCCGATAGCTAATGCCGATGGGCACTGCAACATCACCAATTAGCAGGCAGGATGCATCTGTTACCCGATGAACAAATGCTGGGTTAACCAAATAGCTTTTATGCAGGCGAACAAACCCGTAAGGTTCCAGGCGCAATGCGATTTCCTTCATAGTAACATGCAGGAGCACGACCTTTTCCATCGTGTGTATCTTCAAATAGTTGCCAAAGGCCTCAATATACTTCACCCGGTTTGGATCAAATTCCTCATTTGATGCTTGATTGAACGTGACGGTGCGCGGAAGTACGGTTGAGGGGAGTTCGTCCAGTTTCGATATCGCCTTTAAAAATCGCTCGAAGCGGATTGGCTTGAGCAGATAATCGACCACGTGGTAATCAAAAGCCTTGAGTGAATACTCACTATATGCGGTTGTGAAAATGACTTTTGGCTGATATGTTAAAAGCGAAAGCATCGATAGTCCGTCAAGGCCGGGCAAATGAATGTCGACAAAGAGTAAAGCAGTCTGATTTTGTTGTAAATAGCGCTGGGCTGCCAAAGCATCGTCAAATATCGCTTTCACCTGCAAACTTCCCGATTTTTCGCAGTAAGTATTTAAAAGAATCTGTGCGTCAGGCTCGTCTTCGATGATCACACATTCTATTTCGTTAGAGCTGGATTTTGAGTATGGCCTCATATGTATGAAAAGTCTTCTTGAACGTGAGCGTGTATCGGTTTGGGTACAAAAAATCCAATCTTTTTTTCAGATTTTCGATGCCGGTACCACTGCGTTTCAATTCAGCATTCGCAATAGGGTTGATGGTTTGCAACGTGAGTGCTCTGCCTTCCTCGATAAGGTTGATCGAAATCACCGCGGCTTCCTGCGTTACCACTCCATGCTTGAAAGCATTTTCAACCAACGTGATCAATATGTTTGGAGCAATGAGTATGGCAGGCATATCAATATTGAATCTAAAATTGACCTCCATATTGTGTGGAAGTCTCCGTTTTTCGAAGTAAATATAGTGTTGCAGAAACTCTACCTCATCCTGCAATGGCACCATATCGGATGTATCGGTCTTCAGTTGATGCCTCAGCAAGTCAGAAAGGTTCAAAACCATGTCAGCTACTTCCGGGCTTTGTCGCGTTGCTTTTGAATAGATACTGTTCAAAGTATTAAAGAGAAAATGCGGGTTCAATTGGCGCTTGAGCAATTGCAGTTCCACCTGCATTTTTTGGAAACGGTATTCCTGCAATTCATATCTCCTTCCAATAAACTCCCGCACAGACTGTAGATATGCTGCCAAAATCACGAGGAACGCAATACCTGTTACGTGTGCCACGAAACTTACATCACGAACAAAATCGGGTGCGCGGTAAGGACTCCAATACTCTGCCAGAAGTGAAGCAGCAAGGATTAAAAGCAGCATCGACAAAATGTAGGAAAGATACTGCCTGTTGGCGAAAAAACGCTCGCGCAAGTAAAGGCTTGCTGCTGCCAGCCCCACATAGAATGGCGCAAGTTTCAATTTTACAATCAACGACACATACATGAACCGTTCCTCGCCCATGAGAAACGCATCCAGAAGGGCAAAGCCCACAGCGAATGCAAAGAGCACGACCCATTTCCAATGCCGTTTCATTTCCTAAAGTAAACAAATATAACAACTGCGGATTTGCTTTGTTGTGGCTGATGAATTGCATTCGTCAAAATTTCATGCAATTCCGCCAAAAGAGCTGATGGAGGCCAAGTTGCTCAAGTAGATTGCCAATGAAAATGATGCCGAATAGGATTAATAATCCATTGTGCGCACATTAGTCCACGAAATAAATTTTCAACTAAATCAATAGATGGTGATACTTACCATCACCAAAAAGGAGCTGGGGAAAATGCGGTTTTTCAATCAGGGGCCGGATTTGAACACATGCTTTGACCATGAAAAATCAGCACCAATAACAGCAAGCCGAAAAAAATAATATCAGGTAGCCGGAGTTTTTGAAAAAATTAGTTTCGATCATAGCGGATCATACATTGCACTGACAGCCTTATGAGATCGATCGACACCCATATCTACGACAGAGAACTGGCCGGCTGGGTAAAGCAACGGACTGGTACGAACTTGCGCAAATGGGCCAAAATGACCCTCCACCAAATGCTGGCGCATTGTACCACCCAATTGCAAAAAGCACTGGGCGAAATACCCGGTCACCTACAAGGTCTTTGGATCATGCGCACGGTGCTCGGCAAAAGCATAGGGCTTGGTAAAATTCCCTGGGCAAAGGGCTCAGCAACCCCTCGTGAGATGAACGTTGAAACAAATAACTTTGCCCCTACCGATATTGAATCTGAAAAAAGGCGGCTTCTGCATTATCTGGAAAGGGTGCGTTCAACGGAATCGCTGCAGCCGCATCCTTTTTTCGATGTGCGCTCCAAACAAGAGTGGAGGCGCTTGATCTATAAACACTTAGACCATCATTTGAGGCACTGCTCGCAATAAAATTTGTTTCTTTACGTATCGCATGATGAAAATATTCCAAATTCGTACACCGCAGCATTTGGCAGAAAAATGGCCGGGCTGTGCAACTAAAGTGCATATCACCTAACCAATGAGCAAAGATGTATTCTTCCAATTGGGTATCGCATTAATCGTCATGCACGAAATGGACGCTGTTCGCTGCAAAGAATGGCGCATCTTTCCCGGATTATCGGCTCTCTCCGATCAATGGGGTTTTGTCTTGTTTATGTTCGCCCATATTCCATTGTATTTTTTAGTGCTGATCAATTTTCAAAGCGGCAGCGAAACGTTCCGGTTTGGGTTCGATGTATTTTTAATCGTGCATGTCGTACTGCATATACTTTTTTTGAGGCATCAAAACAATTTGTTCAGAGATTGGATTTCTTGGGGCATTATCGGTGGTGCAGGTTTTTTTGGGTTGTTAGACATCATCATCAAATGAGATTCAACAAACTTGTGCCGGAGCTGGCCGTGACCAACATTACGGAAAGTATCGATTTCTATGTGAAGGTTTTGAGATTCAATCTTGAATTTGAACGCCAGGAAGACAAGTTTGCATTTTTGTCTTATCAGGGTTGCCAGTTGATGTTGGTAGTGGATTCCTGAGATTGGATTACGGCAGTTCCGGAATATCCGAGGGGCCGTGGAATCAACTTCGAAGCGGAAACCAACGAACTGGGCGACATAGTGAAAAGGTTACGGAGAAAGAAGGTCAACCTCTTTCGCGATACCAAACAAAACGAAGACCGCGTTGGCAAGTCACGAGTAGAAGTGGTGACCGAGTTTTTGGTACAAGACCCTGACGGATGTTTACTGCGCTTCCAGCAGGCTGTGAGGCACTTGCTTTCAAAACAAAAAATCTTAAATCATAAATCGCAATCAAATATGGGCGCAGCATCTCAACAAAATTGAAATCATCTAATGATCTGGAGGTTATTTCACACTGCCTTCCGGGGATTGCCAGCGCCTTGCCATTCTGCCGCGTTGGATTTTTGTCCGTACTCCCTCATGTATCGGGCTTGAATGTACACCTTGCATAACAGCCAAGCAGTTAATGAAATCCTCCAAAACTATTTTCGAGAAAGGTGTGAATGCTGAATGAATGTTGAAGATTGAAATGCAACGATGGGCATGGTAGCGAATTGTAGCCGATGGCGCTGATTCGTTATCTGCTGATCGTCCGCTACATGATAACGATTTCATGCACCACCTCTTTGCCAAACTCTTTTTGCAGCATCTCAATGATCTGGTGCTTGTGGTAGTTGAGGTCGTTTTTCATAGCGGGCGAGTCAAGTTCTACAAACAACACGCGGCCTCGGATAAAGATTTTTTTTGTTCGCTTTGCCACCGGCTTACCGGCAAATTTTTCCCAGCTAGCCAGCACGGTGGCTTCGTCAAACTTGGCTTTTAAATGGAAGCTGGAGAGCAGCGCCTGAATGGCCTCGCCAATGTGTTGGGTGTTTCCTTCCTGGTTTCCCTTTTTAGCCATTGGTCACTTTTCCATTTTCTACCCTAAAGATAGTAGCATTTAACTTCTCTGTTTCCATTATCTGCAGGGTGCGGTCGGCACGGGCATCGGTAATCAACAACTGCCCAAACTGCCCTTGCGCCACCAGCCGCATCAGTTGGTGTATGCGCTCGTCATCCAGCTTATCAAAAATATCGTCCAACAATAGTATTGGCTTAAACTTTTTCTTTTCTGCAATCGCCTGGAACTCCGCCAACTTCAGCGCAATCAAAAAAGATTTCTGTTGCCCTTGTGAGCCGTGGCGCTTCAGTTCAAAACCATTGATGCGAAAATCAAAATCATCGCGGTGGATGCCCGTGGTAGTGCGCTGCAGCAGCACATCTCGCTGCAGGTTTGCCGATAGTAATGTTGCAAAGTCCTTATCTCGCAAATCAGTTTGGTATTCAATGCGCACTTCTTCACCTACATCGCCCACCAGGTAGCGGTATTGGTCGCGGAAAAACGGAATGAAAAATTTCAAAAAATTGGCGCGCGCTTCAAAAATATAATGAGCGGCAGGCACAAGCCGGTGGTCGTAGCTGGCAAGTAAATCTTGGTCTACCCTACCCGCTTCAGCAAATGATTTGAGTAAGCTGTTGCGCTGCTTCAGTTGGTAGGTGTAAACGATTAAATTCTCTAAATACGTTTTGTCGAGTTGAGAAAGCACGCTGTCAACAAACTTTCTGCGCAGCTCGCTGCCGTCCCAAATCAACTCAATGTCTTGTGGGGCAATCATTACCACCGGGTATTTGCCTACGTGGTCAGAGAACTTTGCATAATCGCGCCCGTCTTCGTTAATCATTTTTTTCTGTCCGGTGGTATAGGCGCACGTTACCTCGGTTGTTGTCTCCTGCTCTTGAAATTTCCCTCTGATTACAAACTGTTGCTCGCCATGGCGTATGTTTTGCGCATCGGCCGGGTTGACCGCACTCTTGGTAAACGATAAATAATGAATGGCATCAAGCACGGTGGTTTTTCCGCTGCCGTTTTTCCCGAGCAGGCAAATGATCCTATCGGCAAACGAGAGCCGCGCTTCTTCTATGTTTCGAAAGTTGAAAAGGTAGAGTTGGTGTAGAAACATGTGGCGTGCAAAGTACTTAAAATAGCATTTGCGAAATAAGCCGTGGCATGGCAAAAGGGCTGGTTTGGCAGTTGTCTGGCTGTAATGTATTTTCGCAACTCAAAATGTGATGTATGGCCGCAACCGCAGCAACCAAAAGCAAAGCAAAAACCGAGTATTCTAAGGAAACCTACCTGTTTTGGTACGAATCCATGCAACTGATGCGCAAGTTCGAAGAAAAGGCGGGTCAGCTCTATGGTATGCAAAAAATCAGGGGTTTTTGCCACTTGTATATTGGGCAAGAGGCCTGTGCCGCAGGTGCTGTCACCGCACTCCGCAAGGGCGACAAATACATTACCGCTTACCGCGACCACGCCCATCCACTGGCACTGGGCACGCACCCCAATGCGGTGATGGCCGAGTTATTTGCAAAAGAAACCGGTATCTCTAAGGGCAAAGGCGGCTCCATGCATATTTTTGATAAAGAAAATCACTTTTTTGGGGGCCATGGCATTGTAGGTGGCCAAATTCCACTGGGTGCCGGCATCGCTTTCGCAGAAAAATATAATAACACCGGCCACTTGTGCATTTGCTACATGGGCGATGGAGCCGTGCGCCAGGGTGCACTACATGAGGCCTTTAACCTGGCCATGCTTTGGAAACTGCCCGTGATTTTTGCCATTGAAAATAATGGATACGCGATGGGTACTTCCGTTAAGCGCAGCTCAAACGTGACTGAACTTTACACGTTAGGCGAGTCGTACGACATGCCCTCTGAACCTGTGGATGCCATGAACGTAGAGGCGGTACACGATGCTGTAGCCCGCGCAGCAGAACGCGCCCGCGCAGGCGAGGGCCCTTCGCTGTTGGAGTTGCGTACGTATCGCTACAAAGGTCACTCCATGAGCGACCCTCAAAAATACCGCAGCAAAGAAGAGGTGGAAGAATACAAGCAGCGCGACCCGATCGAACAAGTAAAACACACCATCCTCAGCAAAAAAATCGCCACTGAAAAAGAGCTAGAAGCCATCGACCAAAAAGTGAATGCCCAGGTGGAAGAGAGTGTGCGGTTTGCCGAAGAATCAAAATATCCTGACCCCGCTGAAGCGCTTCATGATATTTATGAGCAGAAGGACTACCCGTTCGTCACGGATTAATTAACCCATTTTGAATGGCGTTTGCCCAATGGCCCAAAGCCTTAAAATGGGGTAAAAAGGCTGCGTTCGCGGCTTTTGATTAATGCCCAATATTCTTAGTTTTGCGTCCCCATTTATTGGGGTTAAAAGCATTTTATCAAAGAATCATGGCAAAGAAGGAAGAAAACAAGAACGTACTCGAAAACGCAGAGGTAATCGAAGAAAAGTTGGAGGGCTTTGAGCATTGGGTTGCCCAAAATCCTAAAATCATCATCGGCATTGTAGGTGCGCTGTTGCTGGTTGCGGGCGGATATTTTGGTTTCAACTACTACAAGGGCAGCCAAAACGAACAAGCTCAAAAAGAGATGTTCCAGGCAGTGCGTTATTTTGAAGCAGATAGCCTGAATCTGGCGTTGAATGGTGACGGCAACAACCTCGGGTTGCTGCAAATCATCGAAGACTATGGCATGAGCGATGCGGCCAATTTGGCGAACTACTATGCCGGATTTATCTACCTGAAGCAAGGCAAATTCCCGTCAGCGATATTTCACCTAAAAGAATTCAAGGCTAACGACTTATTGGTGCAGGCGCGCGCCTACAGCCTGATTGGCGATGCCTACATGGAACAAAAGGAATATGAAAATGCAGCCGGGTATTACGACAGGGCTTCTAACTACAAGCCGAATAAAGAGTTCACACCGACTTATTTAATGAAGGCTGCCCTGGCTTACGAAAAACTGGACAAAAAAGACAAAGCCATGGAGGTGTACCAAACTATTATCGACAAATATTGGGAATCGGCCGAAGTGCAAAACGCGAAAAAGCTGAAAGCCCGTTTGGAAGTGAATTCGTAAATAATCAAAACCGTCCTTCGCGGGATGGTTGAACAACACAGGGATGGATTTATCTATCCCTTTTTTATTACTGATTGGTGTTCGGCTGAGCTTGTCGAAGCCAATTTAAAGTTAAGAGCATCTCTAAGAACGATATTTTTATTGCCAGGCTGCGTTTAGCGAAGCCGATTAGAATAAAATTACAAACAAAACCGTTTCGCCAAGCTCTACATGACAAGGTTTTTAGAGATGCACTTAAAATAGTTTTCGACAGGCTCAAACTGACAAATAAGTTATGACGCAAGAACAAGAAATAGCCCGCAGAAGAACTTTCGGAATCATCAGTCACCCCGATGCGGGCAAGACTACGCTCACCGAAAAGTTATTGCTGTTTGGCGGTGCCATTCAAAAGGCGGGTGCGGTAAAGTCATCGAAGATTAAAGATCACGCCCGCAGCGACTGGATGGAGATTGAAAAGCAGCGGGGTATTTCGGTGGCTACATCTGTAATGGGTTTTGATTACAAAGACATTAAGATCAACTTGCTCGATACACCGGGTCACCAAGATTTTGCGGAAGATACCTATCGCACCCTCACTGCTGTGGATAGCGTAATTATGGTGATTGATTGCGTAAAGGGTGTGGAAATGCAAACAGAGAAGTTGATGGAAGTATGCCGCATGCGCAGCACACCTGTGTTGTGTTTCATCAACAAGCTCGACCGCGAAGGCAGAGATCCTTTTGACCTGCTCGATGAGGTAGAAGAAAAGCTGAACATTAAGGTACGTCCTTTAAGCTGGCCTATTAGCATGGGCAAGACTTTTAAGGGTGTTTACAACTTGTACGAAAAGAGCCTTCAACTTTTTACACCCAGTAAAACCACCGTTCAAGAGAGCATTGAAATCGCTGACATCAACAGCGAAGAAGTCGACAAACTCGTGGGCGAATCATACGCCAAGCAATTGCGTGCCGATGTTGAATTGATAGAAGGCGTGTATCCGGAATTTGAAGTGCAAGATTATTTACAGGGAAAAGTAGCACCCGTATTTTTTGGAAGCGCAGTAAATAACTTCGGGGTAAAAGAATTACTCGACACGTTTATCCGCATCGCTCCTCCCCCCATTCCGCGTGCCACCACCTTGCGCGAAGTGAAGCCCGATGAAAAGAAATTCACCGGATTCATTTTCAAAATCCACGCTAACATGGACCCCAAACATCGCAACAGAATTGCCTTTATACGCGTGTGTTCGGGGCAATTTGAGCGCGGCACCAACTACTACCACGTGCGGCAAGATAAGGCTATCCGCTTTAGCAACGTTACGGCCTTTATGGCGCAAGACCGTGAAACGGTTGACTTGGCTTGGCCTGGCGATATTGTGGGATTGTATGATACCGGCAACTTGAAAATTGGCGATACCCTCACCGATGGAGAGAAAATGATTTACACCGGTATTCCCAGCTTCTCGCCCGAAATTTTCAAAGAGGTGATTAATAAAGACGCCATGAAGACCAAGCAACTGGAAAAAGGGCTACTCCAATTGATGGAGGAGGGTGTTGCGCAGTTGTTTACCTATGAATTGGGCAAAAAGAAAGTTGTAGGGGTGGTGGGTGCGTTGCAGTTTGAAGTGATTCAGTTCCGCTTGAAAAATGAATATGGGGCATCCGTGGAATTTGCACCACAAACCATTTACAAAGCCTGTTGGATCAGCAGCAAAGACCCTAAGAAACTGGCCGAGTTCATGGAGTCAAAGCAACGCCACATCGCACGCGACAAAGACGATAAGCTGGTGTTTATGGCAGAGTCAAAAGCGTGGCTGCAAATGGTGAAAGATAATTTTCA
>DHLV01000085.1:23319-24363 GCA_002405445.1 Flammeovirgaceae bacterium UBA4659
ACGCCACATCGCCCGCGACAAAGACGATAAGCTTGTGTTTATGGCCGAATCAAAGGCGTGGCTGCAAATGGTGCAGGAAAACTTCCCGGATATCTATTTTCATTTTACCTCTGAATTTAAAGACTAACCGAAACGCAGGCTTTATTTGATCAGAAAATAGCCGATAGCTTGCGGCTCATAAGCATGCCATCGTGTAACCACATTTGAACATAACGATGTGTTCGGGTTGTTTCATTTGTTTAAGAGGGGTGGGGGGCGATGCTGACGGCCGTCATCAACATGTAAAAGGTGAATTCAGCAAATGAAATTGCGAACCTGTTAATGCTAAAAATAACAAACCATCGATTTCCATGCATGCGGTAAGCGGCAGTAATTTCTATTGCATAACTTGGAAAAAAGAAATGTGAGTAATGCTGCACGTACTGTTTGAAGACAACCATTTACTGGCCATCAACAAAAAGGCAGGGGATCTTGTGCAAGGGGATGCCACGGGCGACAAACCGTTGGCAGAATTTGCTAAAGACTATATCAAAATGAAGTATGGGAAACCAGGCGATGTGTTTTTAGGAGTGGTTCATCGCCTGGATCGCCCGGTGAGTGGCGTGGTGGTATTCGCACGAACGTCTAAGGCGCTGCAACGGATGAATGCACTCTTTCGCGATAAGCAAACACAAAAAACCTACTGGGCACTGGTATCAAAAAAGCCGGCACACCATGAAGGCACCCTTGTCCATTGGCTGGTGAAAGACGAGCCGAAAAATAAAACTACTGCCTACCGGTACGAGCATCAAGCGGGCCAGCGATCAGAACTGAGCTACCGGACGATCAGGCAGGTAGGATCACTTTTTTTATTGGAGGTAAAACCCGTTACCGGCAGGCCGCACCAGATCAGGGTACAACTAGCATCGATGGGGTGCCCAATTGTAGGCGATGTAAAGTATGGACATCAACTGACTCTTTCGGATGGAAGTATTTGTTTGCACGCACGCTCCCTCGCTTTTATTCACCCGATAAAAAAAGAACCTGTTACCATTACGGCCAACT
>DHLV01000085.1:24526-26360 GCA_002405445.1 Flammeovirgaceae bacterium UBA4659
GAATCTTGTGGATTGATGCCGTTATTTAGGTTTCGAATTGACCATGAATTGGCTGCAAAGGTTACAAGCGCGTTGGAAAGTGGGCAGCCTTTTTCAGGTCCTCATCATCTTGGTTGTGTTTGCTTGCACCGGGTTTACGGTGCTGTTTCTCAAACGCCCGCTTTTCAACTTCTGTTTTGGGAACGATGTAATTCCATTGTTTGCATCGATTATCTACTACGTGTTGATATTACCTATCTACAATCTGTTGCTGCTTTTCTATGGCTTCGTCTTCGGACAGTTTTCTTTTTTTTGGGAATTCGAGAAGCGGTTTTTCAATCGTATAATTTCTATCTTTCGACCGAAAAATAAAAGATAAATGTTTTTTAAAATGTGTTAAGCACCAGTTTTCATAACAAATCGTCATAAACTCCATGAAAAACTTACTAGTGATCGTTTCAATTGCTACGGTGTTGGCAGCGTGTTCTACTCCGAAGTATGCGTCTCATTTTCCCTCCGGCAGCACCGAAACGGGTTACCATGCAGTGCAACCAATCGATAGTCATTCTTTACAGCCAGCATCTGTCGCAGAAGCTCCTGCGGCCGAGGTGCTGACTGCCTCCTGGGCCACAGCTCCCATTGTTGTTCCTGTGGCAGAGGCACAAAAAAAAGCATTAGATGCCTACCGTAACCTGTCGAAAGCAGAGAAAAAAGGAGTGCGGAAACTGTTGAAAAACGAAATCAAGTCCATTATCAAAAGATCGCACGGTAATGCTGCAGTAGCACCACACATGGCGCCCGGTGGCTTAGACCACGACTTGAAGTTGGCGGCAGTATTTGGTGCCGTTGGATTGGTCGGGTTACTGATCGGAGGAAACGTATTCTGGATCATCGGCTCCATTGCCCTGATCATAGGCGTTGTTTTCTTTGTAAAGTGGTTGATGCGTCAATAATTTTTACAAGTGATACCGTTTGCGCCCCGCCTTAAGCGGGGCTTTGTTTTTTTCGGCAAAAAATTATTTTTGCACTTCAAAAATGAGCCGTTGCCGGGATAAGGATGCCGGCCTGAATAAAACCTAATTTGTCGAATGAGTTATGGATGTAAAGATCGAAAAACTAAGCAAACACTATGGGCCGCAAAAAGCGGTAGACCAGATTTCGTTTGGGGTCAAAACGGGCGAAATCCTGGGATTTCTGGGGCCCAATGGTGCGGGTAAAAGCACCACCATGAAAATGATTACGGGCTACCTCGGCATTGGCGAGGGAGACATTTTCATTGGCGATAAATCCGTGAAACAAAGTGGTGACGAAATCAAGAAACATATCGGCTACCTGCCCGAAAATAATCCGCTGTACTTAGATATGCCCGTGATTGACTACTTAAACTTCTGCGCGGCATTGCAGGGAGTGTCCGGTCGTCACATTACTGAGCGCACCAAAAAAATGATTAAAGTGTGTGGTCTGAATGCAGAGAAACACAAAAAAATTGGCGAACTCTCAAAAGGCTATCGGCAACGTGTAGGCCTGGCCCAGGCAATGATCCACGATCCGGAAATTCTGATTTTAGATGAACCTACCACCGGCCTGGACCCCAACCAAATTGTTGAAATCCGCAAACTGATTAGAGAACTTGGCAAAGAGAAGACGGTAATTTTGAGTACGCACATTTTGCCGGAAGTGGAGGCTACTTGCGATCGCATCCTCATCATCAACAAAGGCAAAATAGTAGCCGATGGCACGGCCGAAAACCTGCGCAAGCAGGCGACAGGGCAAGAGATATTCAAAGTACGCATTGAAGACGGCCAAGCCCAAGAAATTTTGCACGAACTCAGGCGAATCAAAACAATTGATTTGG
>DHLV01000269.1 GCA_002405445.1 Flammeovirgaceae bacterium UBA4659
TAACTTTATTGGCAAACAAACACGCAATACAACTCAACTACCAATAAAAAAGCAAGATGTCATTGGCAGCCTGCCTACCGGACAGGCAGGCTTGGCGAAACCTTATATAACCTCAAAGGACTCCAACAAGCTCAGCCTCACAATTAAGATTGCTACTTGAACCGCAACCTGAGGTATTTGATACTTTCTCCCTGAGCAGAAAACATTTCTTCGTACTTGGTTTTGATATCGTGGCACTCGGCTCGCAAAGGCGATTGATATAAGTCGTGGGTATATTCAAAATCAACAATGTCACCTCGTTGCGCTAGTTCATCTAAAGTGAAATTGAATAAATCAGTATTGTCAGTTTTGAAACGGAAATAACCTGTAGGCTTTAACAGTTTTTTGTACATATCAATAAACTTCCTGCTGGAAAGGCGCCTCTCCGCATCGCGCTTGCGCGGAAGCGGATCAGGAAAAGTGAGCCAGATTTCATCTACCTCTCCCACCTCAAAAAAGCTTTCGATGAATAAAATACCTGTGCGCACGAAGCCTACATTTTGCAGTTGGTCTTCTACGGCCCATGTACTTCCCTTCCAAATGCGGGCGCCCTTTTTATCAACGCCAATGTAGTTGCGCCCCGGAAATCGCCTGGCCAAACCCACGGTATATTCTCCTCTACCACAGGCGAGTTCAATCGTAATAGGTTGACTATTTTTGAAGTAAACCTTGTTCCAGTTGCCCTTGATGGTATTGAATAGTTCTTTACCCGGCTCAATTACATTTTCGCGGGTAGCAATAATTTCAAATCGCTTGAGTTTGCTTTTCATTATTTCAGGTCTGGAGGATTCAGGATTAGAACAAAATCACAGATTTAAAATCTCGGCTACCACAAAAGTGCTTCCACCAACAAAAATAAGATCGTTTTCTGTGGCTGACTTTCTCGCTTCTTCGATTGCCTGGTTTACATCCGCAATCACTTTTCCATGTAAGTCGTACGTTGATGCTTTTGTGGCTAACTCGCGTGCATCCATGGCGCGCGGAATCTTTGCTTGACAAAAATAATAGTGCGCCTTTTTGGGCAACAGTTGCAAAATTTTTGAAATGTCTTTGTCCTTTACCATGCCCCACACCAAGTGTAATTGATCATATTTTTGCTCTTCAATTTGCTGGAGTACCTGCTTCACGCCAGCTTCGTTGTGACCTGTATCGCAAATCACAACCGGCCGATCGCCTAATTTTTGCCACCTACCTTTTAAGCCCGTGAGCGCAATGGTTTGAGACAGGCCGCCATGCACTGCCTCATCTGAAACAGCAAAACCTGTTTCGCGTAGCACATCAATGGTTGCCAATACGCCCGCGAGATTTTTTTGCTGGTAATTGCCGCGAAGGTCTAGTTGATATTCTTCCGATTCATTCACCAAAAATCTTCCCATGCCTTCGTTTTTTACTTTGTACATTTCATCCGCAAAAGCGATGCGGCTTTTCAATTGAAAGGATTTTTTCTTGAATACGTCTATCACTTCGGGTTGCGATTCGCTGATGACCACGGGCGTTTCTTGTTTGATGATACCCGATTTTTCAAATGCAATTTTTGGGAGGGTGTCGCCCAGCAGATCCATGTGGTCCCAACTAATGTTGGTGATCAGTGAAACTATAGGATGGATCACATTGGTGGAGTCGAGCCTTCCCCCCAGCCCTACTTCAATCACGGCCACATCTACTTTTTCTCTCCCGAAATAGTCAAAAGCCATGGCCACGGTGATTTCAAAAAACGAAGGTTTAATCGACTCGATTGCCGGATGAATTCTGTTGACAAAATCAACAACGAACGATTCATCAACTTCTTTTCCATCAACGCGAATTCGTTCAGTAAAATTTTTTAAGTGAGGCGAGGTATAAAGTCCGGTTTTGTACCCAGCCGATTGCAGCACCGCGGCCAACATGTGTGAAGAACTCCCCTTTCCGTTGGTTCCGGCTACGTGAATCGTCTTGAATTTTTCTTGCGGGTTGCCCAAGGCATCGCACAGCCGGATGGTATTGGTGAGAT
Source organism: Flammeovirgaceae bacterium UBA4659 (assembly GCA_002405445.1). Lineage (GTDB taxonomy): Bacteria > Bacteroidota > Bacteroidia > Cytophagales > Cyclobacteriaceae > ELB16-189. The sequence goes on from DHLV01000269.1 coordinate 2,030, forward strand.
CAGCTTTGTACGCGGCAGCACCTATCCGCTGGAAGATCGGAAGGTTTTCGTAAAGGTAGTCGAGGGTTTGCTGATAGGTATTGAAACGCATATGAAAAACAAAAGCCAATCCTTTTGCAAAGATTGGCTTTATGAATGATGCTGAAAACTATTTTCCGAATTTGAACAGTTTGTAACCCAACGAAACTTGGATCACCTGGTTTTTTACTTCGGATTGGGTGGTGATACCTTCATTTAGTTTCGTTAAACCTAAGTTGTATCGCGCATCGATAGACAGGCCGAATGGAGCATCCCATCCTAAGCCCAATGCTGCGCTGATGTCAGATCCTTTCAACTTGTCAACAATGGCACTTCCGTTATTGCCGTTGATACCGACCGGAACATTTCCAGAAGCGAACCCGAATTGCGGACCCACTTGCAGGTTAATACCAGCGATCGTATAAAGTTTCAATACGATGGGTATGTTGAAGTAGTCGTAGTTGGCATCAACGCTAGTGGTATTAATCTGAAATGACGAACCTTGCTTAGAATAAATCAACTCCGGCTGAATGCCGACCTTTCCAAGTTTCAATAACACAAATGCCCCGGCATGATACCCTGTTCGGCTGTTGTAAGCGGCCGTTGCGCTGCTTACGTCAAGGTTGGCGAAGTTCAAACCGCCTTTAATCCCCAGCGCAAGTTTGGCCTGCGAAAACACCTGTGAACCAAGGGCCATGACAATCAAAACAACAAATAGCTTTTTCATGTGTTAAATTTTACGTTATCAAGTTTGTTTTGAGTTCGTTAAAACAGGTTAAGAGAGTAAATTTTC
>DHLV01000093.1:0-7121 GCA_002405445.1 Flammeovirgaceae bacterium UBA4659
CTAAGGGTTGGGGCTTTCAATTCTTTACTTTCTACCGGGGTCGCCAAGTGCAATTACAAGGCGTTCAAGGGGGCTTCTATGTGTACAGCCTGGCGTTGCGCAAAGAGTTTGCCAACAAAAAAGGCAGCGTGGGCTTTGGTGCCGAAAACTTTTTCTACCCGCGCATCACCATAGAGAACACACAAAACTCTCCCATCTTATCGCAAAACATTACCAACGTAATCACCAACTTGAACTTCAAAGTGACGTTCAGCTATCGCATTGGAAAAATGAGTTTTGATAGTCCGCGCAGCCGCAGAAAATCGATCAACAATGATGACCTCAAAGATGAAGGCGGAGGTGACGGAGGTATGGGCGGTGGAACTCCTGCGGGTGGAGGAGGGCGTGGACAAATGCCAGCCGGTGTCGGTCAACGTCCTGCAGTTGCAACACAAGCACCGAACGCTACTGCTGTAACCAAGGCTGATACAGTGCAATACAATCCTGTGGGCACGTGGAGTTACACTGTAGAGTCGCCTCAAGGGGGTATGGGCACATTTAAAATCAAGAAAGAAGGAGGGGTGTATTCCGGTACAATCATGAGCAACCGATCTAACCGCGAAGTAGCCCTGAAAGAAATTATCTTTAAGCAAAATGAGCTGACGTTGTTGTACGAATTAAGTTTTGGTGGCAACACGGCCACTATTCAAATGAAGGGCGCCATTGTCAAAGATGTATTTACCGGGTCATTATCCTTCGGGCAGTTTGGTTCCTTCCCTGTGACTGGTACCCGGAAAGCAGAATAGCGCTCATCCAATTTTTTGGACGGAAGCATCACTCTTTCAAGTGATGCTTTTTTGTGTGCGCGGTGTATTGATTTGGGCTCACAGTTGGCAGAGAAATTTACCATTGTGTCATTCAAAGGCATCAAATCAAGACGATCAAAAAAACTGCCACTGCATACAGCCGGGCCAAAAATCGGCTGTTTCTCCCGTGCGTTGCCCGGGCCACATTTTTAAAGTGGGCGCAACAGATGATTCAATCGAAAAAATAATCGAATGCTTTTACAGCTTTTGGTTAAATTCAGGTATCTTGGTATTTACACCAAGCGCACCAATATGTTCCAGGCCAAATCCATCAAGATTTCAACGGTTGTTTCAGCCCTTCTTTTGTTGTCAGTTTTTCAGTGTAAAAGGGAGTTGCCCCAGACACAGGCATACATCAATCCGGCCTTTGGGGAGTACATTTCATCTTATACTGCTGGCGCCATTTCTTCCGGGTCGCCATTGCGGATTGTTTTTGTAAACGCTGCAATTGATTCATCCTTGCTGGGGGAAGACGCAAAAAAATACTTTGACTTTTCACCGGCAATCAGAGGAGAAGCAAGTTGGCTGGACTTGCGTACGCTGGAATTCAAGCCGGAGGGCCGCATGCCCAATGGGCAGGTGTTTGAGGCCACGGTGCATCTTTCCAAGTTATTCAAAGTCGCAAAAGCGCTCGAAGATTTTCGTTATTCATTTCAGGTTATTCCGCAGAACTTTGAGTTTACAGTTCAAAATGTTAAGCCCTATGTAAAAACCGAACTTAAGAGGTTGAAAGTGGAAGGTGCCCTGCAGACAGCAGATTTTGCAGATAACAAAGAAGTTGAATCGATGCTGCAAGCTACGCAGGGTGGAAAACGGCTGAAAGTTGCCTGGCTACATTCACCAGATGGACGGCAGCGCAGTTTTGTGGTCGAAGATGTTGTAAGATCAGAGCAACAGGGCAAGGTGCTCATATCAGTGAAAGGTAATTCACTGGGAATCGATCGCACAGCCGAGCAGGAGGTGGACATACCCGCATTGGGTGACTTCAGGATCATGAACGCACGCGTTGTTCAAAACCCCAGTCAGTATGTAATTCTGCAATTTTCTGATCCGCTCAAGGGAAAACAACCATTGCAAGGTTTGATTTCGATTGGAGCAGATCACACACAGCCCCTCGAGTTTGACGTGCGGGATAATGAAGTTTGGATATACCCTGCCGTGAGGCAGGTGGGTACCAAAGTTGTTACCGTGGAGGCGGGTGTGCGCAATATTCTTGACTACAAGATGGAAGACCGATCAGTAGTTGAGTTGGCTTTCGAACAATTGAAACCAGAAGTGCGCTTTGCCGGCAAGGGCTCCATTTTACCAAGCACTGATGGCCTCGTACTTCCATTCGAAGCGGTAAACCTGAAGGCAGTGGACGTTAGCGTCAAGCGCATCTTTGAAAATAACATGCTTCAATTTCTGCAAGTCAACAACATCACCGGCACCCGCGAAATGTACCGCGTGGGTCGAAATGTTTTGAAAAAAACCGTACAGCTCGACAACACCGGAGTAACTGACTTGGGCAAATGGAACCGATTTACACTTGACCTGGCCAAGCTCATCGATGCCGAGCCGGGGGCAATCTATCAGGTGGCCATGCGTTTCAGGAAATCATACTCGTTGTACCAGTGCGAGGGGCAGACTGAAAGTGAATTGACAATCGATGACAACGAGATGAATGCAGAGTACGAAGGCTATCGCGAATATGATTCGTATGACGGGTACTACTATTATGGTGGCGAATACGACTGGAACCAACGCGATAATCCATGTAATGCTTCCTATTATTCGTCTGACCGCAACATTCAAAAAAATATTTTAGCCAGCGATATTGGTCTGCTTGCCAAGGTAGGAGATGATCAAACCACAACTGTTTTTGCAACAGATTTGAAAACCACCAAGCCGATGGCAGGGGTGAGTATAGAGTTATATGATTTTCAATTGCAGCCACTGGGAAAAGTTAATACCGATGGCGAGGGCAAGGCTCTGCTTGCCGCGAAGGTGACACCCTTTGCAGTAGTGGCGAAAGCCGGAATACAGCGTGGCTACATACGATTGGTAGATGGCGAGTCGTTATCGTTAAGCGGCTTTGATGTTGCGGGTGAGAGCGTGAACAAGGGGTTAAAGGGTTTCTTGTATGGCGAAAGAGGCGTGTGGAGACCTGGCGATTCCCTGTTCCTCAGCTTTATCCTCGAAGACAAAAACAAATCATTGCCTCCAACGCACCCCGTAGTGTTTGAATTGCATAATCCCCAAGGCGTGGTCACCAGCCGGCTGGTGAAGTCATCTTCAGAAAATGGGTTTTACAAATTTTCTACCGCCACCACTGCTGATGCGCCAACAGGGAACTGGGCAGCGAAAGTAAAGGTGGGCGGAACGGAATTCAACCAGCAGATAAAAATTGAAACAATTAAACCTAATCGTCTCAAGCTTAACCTCACCTTTGGGCAAGATCGACTCACGGATCCAAACGTTCGGGGCAACCTGCAAGTAAATTGGCTGCACGGTGCGCCCGGCAGAAATCTGAAAGCAGAGTTTGAAGCCACTTTGTTGGCCAACAAAACCTCGTTTGTTAAGTATGACGACTTCAATTTTGAAGAGCCTGGCAGTAGCTACTCACCTGCTACAAAAAAGATATTTGAAGGATACACAGATGGCGATGGAAAGGCAACATTCAATGCCAATTTAGAAAAGGGCGCCTACCCCGGGTTCATGACTGCGGTATTCAGGGGAAAGGTATTTGAGGAAAGTGGTAATTTTAGTATCGACCGTTTTACCCTTCCGTTTTACCCATATCAGTCATTTGCCGGCTTGCGCGTACCCCTTGGAGAAAAGTACAGCAACATGTTATACACCAACCAAGAACAAACGGTTGATATAGTCTTTCTTGATATCGATGGAAAGCCGGTAGTTCGCGAAGGTGCTTCAGTCAGTTTGTACCGTTTGGAGAGGTATTGGTGGTGGAACAATTCTTATAGCTCCGTTGCCAACTACATAGAGCGAAATAGCGCTGCGTTGGTGAGCAGCGGCACGCTTCGGGCTCCTGCCGGCAAAGCCTCGTGGACATTTTCAGTGGCGGAAGCAGACTGGGGCACTTACTACCTCAAAGTCTGCGATCCGGTATCAGGTCATTGCGCGGGCAAAACCATGTACATCGATGCACCCGGTTATTTTGGTCGATATGCGCGTGAGCAGAAAGGCGCTGCAACGCGACTGTCGTTTACGTCAGACAAAACGAATTACACCGTAGGTGAGAAAATCACCCTTGCGATTCCGGGGAGTGGTGAGGGCAGGGCATTGGTGTCCATTGAGAACGGTTCAAAGATTATTTCCACGCAATGGGTAGAAACGAAGAAAGGAGACAATAAAGTAACAATAGAGGCCACCGCGGAGATGACACCCAATATTTTTGTGAACGTAACATTGCTTCAACCGCATGCACAAACGATAAACGATCTGCCCATCCGATTGTATGGAGTCATTCCAGTTGGTGTCGAAAACCCCGGGACACACCTCGAACCGGTGATTGAAATGGCCAACGAGATAGAGCCGGGCCAGCAGGTTCGTATCAGTGTTTCAGAAAGATTGAAACGCAAGATGACATTTACCCTGGCAATGGTAGACGAGGGTTTACTAGACATCACCCGGTTTAAAACCCCCGAGCCATGGAAAAAGTTTTATGCACGCGAGGCACTTGGTGTGAAGACGTGGGATTTGTACGATGAAGTGATGGGTGCATTTGGTGCGCGTATCGAGCGACTGCTGGCCGTTGGGGGCAGTGATGAACTGAAGGCAAAAGATGACGACCCGCGAGCCAACCGTTTCAAGCCTGTGGTGAAGTACTTTGGCCCGTTTACAGTGGAGGGTAGAGCAAAAGAATTGACGTTTACCATGCCGCAATACATTGGCTCGGTGAAAGTGATGGCTGTGGCAGGTGATGAGGGTGCTTACGGGCAAGCCGAAAAAGTTGTGCCCGTTCGCAAGCCTCTGATGGTGTTGGCTACGCTGCCGCGCGTGTTGGGCCCGGATGAAAAAGTGACGTTGCCCATCACGCTTTTCACTTCAGACAAGAAAATCAGAAATGTGAAAGTAGAAGTCATACCCAGTGGTCCGCTGAGGTTGGCAAGCAGCTCTGTTCAAAATGTTGTGATCCCGCCTTCGGGCGACTTGACGGTAGATTTTAATTTGCATGTTCAATCAGCAGTGGGCATCGCCAAAGTAATGGTGAAAGCAAGTGCTGGCAGTTACCAATCCACCGATGAGATAGAGATAGAAGTTCGAAACCCCAACGTACCTGCCACGCAGGTTACTGAAATGGTACTTCAGGCAGGCAAAACGTGGGAAGGAACAATTATACCCGTAGGCGTTGCAGGAACGAACTCAAGCATTCTGGAGGTTTCTTCAATTCCACCCATTAATCTCGGGTATCGATTGCGCTATTTGATGGACTATCCGCATGGTTGCCTTGAGCAGACTACCTCAGCAGCGTTTCCTCAATTGTATTTGAATGTAGTGAAAGAGTTGACAGAAAACGAGAAAAGACGAATCAAAACCAACGTTACACAGGCCATCGAACGCCTGAAGATCTTCATCACGCGAAGTGGCGGTTTTGGCTATTGGCCGGGAAATGCAGAGGCAGATGACTGGGGCACGAATTACGCAGGCCATTTCTTGGTGGAAGCATCAAATGCCGGGTATTTTGTGTCAGATGATCTCTGGCGCAATTGGAAAAAGTACCAAAAAAATCGCGCATTGCAATGGCGTGCAAATGAAAACGAATACTTTCAAAATGATTTGGTGCAAGCGTATCGGTTGTACACGTTGGCGATGGCGGGAGCTGCGGAATTACCCGCGATGAATCGATTACGTGAACTAGACCTCTCGATTCAGTCAAAGTGGATGCTGGCCGCTGCTTATGCCAAAGTAGGGCAACCCGAGGCAGCCAGAAATTTGATCGATAAACTTTCTACTCAAGTAAAAAAATACCAAGAGCTCGGCTACACGTACGGCAGCGATGTACGCGATAAGGCAATTATTTTAGAGACATTGGTTTTGTTGAAAGACAAGACAAGAGGTTTTGACGTGCTGCGGGAGATTGCTGCTGAACTCAGCAATCATAACAAATGGATGAGTACACAAACTATTGCTTATAGTCTGAAATCAGTGGGCCAATACATTGCTACTGACAAGCCAGGTGTGATCAAGTATGCATTCGTTTATGGCGGTAAACAAAATGCCATTAGCTCTTTGCTACCAATTTCACAACAGGTACTTGACGTAAAGGGTCAACAAAAAGCTCCGGTTAATGTCACCAACCAAAGTGAGGGAGTGTTGTTCGTGCGCATGATCAATACAGGCGTTCCTGCACGGGGGCAAGAAGTGGCAGAGCAGAGTGATTTGGTGGTGAGCACGTCTTACACCGATATGAAGGGTAACTCCATTGACATTACACATTTGGAGCAAGGTGCCGAATTCATGGCGCGTGTTACGGTAAAGAATCCGGGTGTACGCAACAATTATCGGAATCTTGCATTGAGCCAGGTATTTCCAAGCGGATGGGAAATCAACAACCTCCGATTAAATAATGATGAAGCCTTGGTGAAGTCAGATCGTGGAGACTACCAGGATATTCGTGATGACCGCGTGTATACGTACTTTACATTAGCGGCTTATGCCGAACGTCAATTTTCGGTTGTTCTCACTGCGGGCTATGCGGGCACATTTTATTTGCCGGGCACAAGCTGCGAGGCGATGTATGACCGCAGCATTTACGCCAAGCAAAAAGGGCAGGTGGTAGAGGTGACTAAGCGTGCGAACACCCTAAATTGATATATCAAAAAGAAAGGCGCCCGCGAGCGCCTTTCCTATACAATCATCCAACAAATTTATTTCTGCACATTGCCATTTACATCCAACTCTACAATTTCATAATTCATTTTCTGTAACCCTGGCAATATCTTTGCCTTGTCGCCAACCAGCAAGATGTTGGCTTTGTTTACATTGATCCACTTAGCGGCCAACGCATTAATTTTTTCGTTGGTCATCCCCTTCAATATTTTACTTTGTTGCTCGGTAAAATTGGCCGGCAGATTGTAATCCAAAATTCTACCGATGAACCCTGCTTTTTGAAACCCGGTTTCATAACGCAATGCGTCCCGCTGACCTATGGCGCTTTTCATAAAGGCAATTTCCTCTTGAGTGATGCCTTTTGTTGCGTATGTATCCAGTTCTTTGATTACTTCTGCCAACGCACTATCAGTTGCCTCCGCTTTGATGCCCGAGCTGAATTCA
>DHLV01000093.1:7229-7383 GCA_002405445.1 Flammeovirgaceae bacterium UBA4659
GCTTTGATGCCCGAGCTGAATTCAAAATCACCACTAAGTTTGTCACCGCTGAAGCCGCAGCGCGCACCGTAAGTCCAACCTTTGTCTTCGCGCAAGTTCAAATTTACGCGGCTGTTGAAGGCACCACCCAGAGCGTAATTCATCAAGCCGGCTT
>DHLV01000151.1 GCA_002405445.1 Flammeovirgaceae bacterium UBA4659
GGCACAACGTGGTAATCTGGGGCAGGCTTGCAGACGTGGCGAGCAAATATTTAAAGAAGGGCTCAGAGGTGTGCGTGGAAGGTAAACTGGTGCATCGCCAGTATGAAACAGACAAAGGCGAGAAGCGCTACATTACCGAAATCAACGTGAGTGATTTGTTAATGCTGGGCCGGAAAGAAAAGTAAACCTCTATGCCATGGATGCACAGATGGGCACTGCTTTGTGCCTATCGGTGCATTCTTGGCATTTCTTAGTTGCCCACCTTATCAGACTCTGCAATATAAATATTCATCGGCACACCATCCTTCGCCCGCCTACAGATGGCGGCCTCTTTAGGATTTCTTAGATCCAACTTCCGAAAGACTTCTGCAGTAACACCTGCCCGTGATGCATAAATATTGAAGTAGGCAGCGTGAATCTCGTCTAACACCGCAATGAACATCCGGTAGCTGGTATCTCTGTCGGTTTTCAGCGACACAATCGCAGCTCGAGGATTGTCTGAGTAACGATGATCTATCCCATTGTTTAGAATAAACGTTTCAATTCGATCACGCAGTCCAACCAGGTCTGAAACAGGCACTCCTTCCACTAACAATTGGTCGGCCGAGTTGATCTGTATGGCGAATATATTCCGTGCCGGGATGGGCACATCGGCAGGCAGTTGCACAAACGGGGGCAGCATCATCAGAATACCCTTGTGGTTTTGTATCACGGTAGTCACTAAGAAAAAGGTAAGCAGTAAAAAGGCGATGTCGGCCATAGAACTTGTACTCACCTCGGCAGCAGGTCGGTGCATTTTCATAACAAGCTTTTCTCCCTTAATACGCAAGCCAATTCCAAGTCACAATCGTTGTTGATTAAGTGGAAAAATAAATTTGACTCTCATCGATTGTCTTTTGCCAACTTTGCGTGTTACATTGCGGCAATGATTTTTCAGTACCCTGCGTTTCTGTGGGCATTGTTGGTGTTAGCGATTCCCATCGTCATCCACCTTTTCAATTTCCGCAAAACGATCCGCATCTATTTTTCTAACACGCGCCTGCTCCGGCAAATCAACCAGGAAACCACCCAGCAGCGTAAACTCAAGAAGTTTCTGGTGCTCATTGCCCGCCTGCTTTCCCTCCTTTTTTTAGTTTTTGCGTTTGCGCAGCCCTTTATGCGTGCAACTGACGATATCCAAGCTGCAAACACGGTAGCCATCTACATTGATAACTCGCTGAGTATGTCATCACCGTTGAAGGGAAGTTCGCGCGCCTTAGACGATGCGACAGAGCGAGCGCAGCAACTATTGAATGCATTTCCGCCCGACACACGTTATCAGGTGATCACCAACGATTTTGCTCCTTTTGGTAATACACCAAAAACAAAAGCCGAGGTTGAAGATTTTCTCTCTCAAATTCGTTTTTCAGGCGTCACCCGCAGCGCGGGTGATGTGTTGAGACGCCATACTTTGAGAGCACCGCTTTTTTGGATTTCTGATTTTCAGGCGTCAACGATGGGGCGTATACCTTCTTTGGATTCGTCTCGTCAGATACGGTTGGTGCCCGTCAAACATGGAGAATCCGGTAATGTATTTGTCGATTCAATACGGTTGGAAAACCCCTTTATGATTGGAGGTGAGAAAAATTCTCTTCACGTTCAATTGAGAAATGCAGGCGAAAAGGCAGTAGAGGGGCTGCTGGTTAAATTGTTGGTCAATGGCAAGCAGGTGTCTGCCTCCACCATCGGAATTGAAGCACAAAGCACAGCCGAAGTTCGATTTGACCTCGTTGGTAACCAAGGGGGTAAAAACCGCTGTGTCATCAGCTTTAGCGATTTCCCTATTGGTTTTGATAACGAGTTCTTCTTCACACTCAACTACTCAGCAAAATTGCGCGTGATCGAAATCAAACAAACACCTGATCAAACGTTTGTTGGAAATGTATTTGCGAATGATGGGCTTTTTGACTTCACCAGTTACGAGGCAAAAAACGTAAACTACAGCTTGCTGCAGCAGGCGGATTTGGTGGTGGTCAATGCACTTGATCAAATCAATCCGGCATTAGCCAATGTGTTGGCTCATTTGCGCGAAACGAACACCATTTTGTTTGTGCCGGGCTCTCAACCCGATTTGGCCAGTTATCAACCGGCTTTGGGTGTGTTGTTGCAGGCAGTGGCAGGTCCAAAAGAACTGGTGCCATTGGCACCACCCGACTGGCAGCACCCTTTGTTTCAAAATGTGGTCGAAGAAAAATCTCCATCGCTGGCGATGCCTGCCGGCAAAAAGTTGATCGACTGGGGTACCGATCGATCAGCGCTGCTGAAACTAAAAGATGGCAGGCCGTTTTTATCGCAAATAGGTAACCTGTTTGTACTGGCTGCACCGCTTGAAAAAGGCTATACCGATTTTCATCGGCATGCGTTGTTTGTTCCCTTCATGTATCGGTTGGCATCCTCCGGAAAAAAAGATACAGAGAAACTTTATCATACTCTGTCTTCTTCGCTGGTGACAATCAAAGCCGACAGCTTGGGAGGCGAAGAACCGGTAAAACTGGCGGGAATGCAGGAATTAGTGCCGGCACAACGAAAAGCCAACAATGAGGTGATCATGGAGTTGCCAAAGTTTTCATTGACCCCCGGGTTTTATGCAGTGCTTCACCGGGTTGACACCCTGGGCTGGCTGGCAATCAATGCAGACAAGGCGGAGTCGTTTTTGCGCTGTTTAACCACCACCGAAATAGCACAACAATGGAATGCAGGTGGCAATGTGCGCGTGGTGGATGCTGCCAATGCGCTTGCATTTGGCGATCAGGTGAGGGCTGCCTATCTCGGTAAGCCACTATGGCGATATTGCCTGTTGTTGGCTCTCTTATTTCTGTTGGCAGAGGTGCTTTTGCTGCGATTTTTCAAGTAAATTTGGCCACTGATGCCAAAGTGTACCTTTTATATTCCCGATAACCCGGCCGTCAACTAGTATGAAGATACTGATACAGTCCCCTAAAATCATCTCGCCAGGTTCTGCCCACCACCTCAAAAAGAAAAATGTATTGATTGCCAACGGGAAGGTTGCCGAAATCGGTGAGAAAAACTTTTCGGCAGACAGATCTATTGATGCCGATGGTATGTTTCTGAGCATGGGCTGGTTTGATTTGGGCTGTTTTGTCGGTGATCCGGGATTTGAACAAAAAGAGGATCTGTTATCATTGTCAAAGGCTGCCGCTGCCGGTGGATTTACGGAGGTGGCAGTACTGCCCAACACACAGCCCAGTATCCAAACGAAAAATGAAATTGCCTACGTCACCCAACACAACGACACTCGCCTGGTTAGAATTCATGCGTTGGCACACGTTACAAAAGGAGGTAAAGGTGAAGAACTCACCGAAATGATTGACCTGCACATGGCAGGAGCCATCGCCTTTACAGACGGCCTAAAACCCGTTTGGCATACAGATTTGTTTTTGAAAGCTCTTCAGTACCTGCAGAAATTTGACGGCTTGCTGGTAGATCACCCCGAAGACATCTGGCTCAACCTGTTCGGCCAAATGCATGAGGGAGAAATGAGTACTACGTTGGGGCTTAAAGGCATGCCCCGCATTGCCGAGGAAGTTGCCGCCAGAAAAAACCTGGAGTTGCTTGGATATGCCGGTGGTAGATTGCACTTCAGCAGGCTATCTACGGGCAAGAGCATTGAGATGGTACGGACCGCCAAAAAGAAAGGACTTCACATTTCTTGCGATGTAGCAGCGTATCAACCACTGATGGACGATGGCTACCTGGCTGATTTTGATACCCACTACAAACTCAATCCGCCACTGCGCGAGAGGGTTGACAACGAGGCCATCATCAAGGGTTTGTCTGACGGCACGATAGACGTGCTGGTGAGTGGTCATTTGCCACAAGATGATGAGGGTAAGCAAGTGGAATTCGATCACGCGGAATTCGGGCTCATCAACCTGCAGACCTTTGCATCGCAAGTAGCATCGCTGGCCAAATCGGTAGATGTGGAGGATCTGATTCACAAGGTGACGGTTGCACCGCGCCAAATTTTAAAATTGGATGTGCCGGTCATTGAAGAAGATACAAAGGCGAATCTCACCCTATTCGACCCCAATGCAGAATGGACTTTTGATGGTACCAGCAATCTTTCGAAATCGAAAAATTCACCGTGGCTTGGCAGCGTGTTGAAAGGAAAGGCTGTGGCCGTGTTCAACAACGGAAAAATGAAAATAGAGGAGTAAGGTGACATTGCTTGAAAATCCGCTTGCACGCGTTTCGTTGCGCAACGGCATCATCGCTGGGTTGTTTAGTTGCTGCGCATTGGTAGTATTATTTGCCATTGGCAAGCACCCCATGCTGTTTCAGGTATTCTTTGATTTTCGCATCATTTTGTTTGGCTTGTTTTTTACCCTTACCCTCAAGGAGATTCGCGATAACTTTCAGCAAGGGGTGTTGTATTTTTGGCAGGGCATGTTGAGCTGCTTGTTGTTTACGATTGTTTTTGCGGTGGCTACTACGCTTTTCATAGTGGTGCTCTGTAATTTTTACGCCCCTTTTCTTACCAATTATATCGAACTGGGTTTGGCGCAGGCAAAGGCCCTGCCGCCAGAGACCGTCAACGAAATCGGAAAGCAAGTGTATGAAAGTATGCTCAGATCTTTGCCCACCGTAACGGGATGGGACCTCGCCCGGAAATACTTTGGTCAGAGTTTTATCATTAGTTTTTTCTTTAGCATTATTATATCAGTAATTTTAAGGCGTCAACCAAACAATTAATAATATGGAGCCAACAAGTACAAATCGCGTTTCACTGTTTCAACACGCATTTAGATGGGGAGCAATAGTTGGGGGCGTGAGCATTGCTATCACAATCGTTCTTTACGTAATCGACTACGCTTTGCTGGCAGATTGGAAGATGTTATTGCTTTTAGTTCTTTTTTTAGGATTGGTTATTTATGCCGGGATTAATTATCGAAACCAGGCTGAAGAATTCCCTTACGGAAAGGCTTTTCAGCATGCCTTTCTGGTATTTGCTGTTTCGGGTATAATCTCTACAATTTTTATGATATTGCTTTACACAGTGATTGACCCGGAACTTCCTTCCAAGCTCACAGAGGTTTCGATCGAGAATGCGCGTCAAATGATGGAAAATTTTTCCTTACCTGAAGACAAAATAGACGAAGCAGTAGAGGATGCCAAAAAAAGATCTGTTGACCAGTTCTCTGCGGTTGGTTTGATTACCAGCTTTGGTTTTGGATTGATCTTTTATGCAGTCTTGTCTTTGATTGGTGCGATTTTCACGAAGAAAAGTCAACCCGCAGAAATGGTTTGATTTTGATGAACATCTCCCTCGTAATCCCTGCTAAAGACGAGCAGGAATCGCTACCCGAATTAAGTCAATGGATAAGCCGTGTGATGCAAACGCACGGCTTTTCGTATGAAGTCATTTTTATTGATGACGGTAGCACCGACAATACGTGGGAGGAAATCAAAAAGGCCAGCCACACCAATCCCAGTTTCAGGGGTCTTCAGTTCAACCGCAACTTTGGCAAAGCGGCAGCGTTACACATGGGCTTTCGCGAAGCCAATGGTGAGGTGGTAATCACGATGGACGCTGACCTGCAAGACAGCCCGGATGAAATACCCGAACTTTACAAAATGATCAATGAGCAAAAATATCATTTGGTAAGCGGTTGGAAAAAAAAGCGCCATGACCCAATTTCAAAAACACTGCCGAGCAAGTTCTTCAACTACGTAACACGCAAAATATCGGGCATTCACCTGCACGATTTTAACTGCGGGTTAAAAGCTTATCACCAATCAGTTGTAAAGAATATCACAGTGTATGGCGAAATGCACCGTTACATTCCTGTATTGGCCAAGTGGGCAGGCTTCACAAAAATTACTGAAAAGGTGGTGGAGCACCGCGAGCGAAAGTATGGGCATAGCAAGTTTGGCTGGGAGCGCTTTGTGCGTGGATTTTTAGATTTGCTCACCATCACATTTGTCGGGCGATTTGCCCAGCGGCCGATGCATTTTTTTGGTGCGTGGGGTATTGTTTCATTTGTGTTGGGTTTCGCGTTTACGGCAAAAATTCTGTGGGATAAGGTAGATTCAATCTTTATTTCAAAAATCCCGCTGAAGCGTGATGTTACCGAACAGCCGATTTTTTACCTGGCACTGGTTGCATTGGTGATTGGCGTACAACTATTTTTAACTGGCTTCCTGGCAGAACTGCTCACCCGTCAATCCATTTCCACAAAAGAATACTTGGTGATCGATCGTGTGGGGTAGACACAGAAAAGAGGGCAGTGTTGTGTCTTTCTCAAACCGTTCAAACTGCTTTCTTCTCATGTCATCGTGCCCAAGTCAATAGCGGTGATCACTTTTTTTACGTTCGGTATGCAGGTAAAAAACATACGATTCAAAGGGTGGTACCTCGTAGCCCCGGTGTTGGCAGTGGCCTATGTTTTTGCATTGCCGGCAACGCTTTTTAATGATTCTTATTCGCTCGTCATCGAAGACCGCAGCGGTCAACTGTTGAGTGCTGCCGTAGCATCAGATGGGCAATGGCGGTTTCCCGAGCAGCACCAAATCCCGGAAAAATTTAAAACAGCCATCATTTTGTTTGAGGATAAAAGATTTCATCGCCATTGGGGTGTTGATATCGTGGCGCTAGGCAGGGCTTTAAGGCAAAACTTTTTCGCAGAAAAAATTGTGAGCGGTGGCAGCACACTCACCATGCAAACGATTCGCCTTTCACGCAAAGGCAAACCACGCACCTTGTATCAGAAAGCAATTGAAATCATACTGGCCACGCGTTTGGAATTCAGCTATTCCAAAGATGAGATACTGGCGCTTTACGCATCTCACGCCCCTTTTGGAGGTAATGTGGTAGGGTTAGAGGCTGCGTGCTGGCGGTATTTTGGCCGTAAACCGGATGAGCTGAGCTGGGCCGAGGCATGTATGTTGGCAGTATTGCCCAACAATCCTTCACTCATCCACCTGAACAAGAACCGCGATGAGCTCAAAGTTAAACGAGACCGTTTGCTCAACCGGTTGGCAGCCATCGGTTTGATCGATTCAGTTTCGTTACACCTTGCCAAAGAAGAACCACTGCCGGGTGCCCCCTTGCCTCTGCCCAACCATGCGCCCCACTTATTGCAGCAGATCGCCAAAACCGGTGCTTCAGCAGATAAAATCGTTACTACTATTGACTTTTTGTTGCAGCAACGGCTGGTTGAAATTGTGCACCAACACCATCAACGCCTTCGGGGCAATAGGGTTTACAATGCCGCTGTGTTGGTTGCAGACGTTCAATCAGGTAACGTGTTGGCGTATGTTGGCAACACGCGTGCCGGTGCAGAGAACCACGAGCATGTTGACATAGTGCAGGCACCGCGCAGCGCGGGCAGTATATTGAAGCCGTTTTTGTATGCAGCGCTATTGGATGATGGCAAGATGCTGCCGCACACCCTGCAGCCGGACGTGCCAACGTACATCCATGGGTTTGCCCCAGAAAATTTTTCACATGAGTTGGATGGCGCGGTCCCTGCAAGCGAGGCGCTTATCCGATCTTTGAATATTCCTGCCGTGCACGAATTGAAGGCTTATCGTTATGAGCGTTTTTATGAACTGCTGAAAAAATTGGGTTTTTCTACATTAAGCCGGCCTGCTGATCATTACGGGCTTTCTCTGATATTGGGCGGGGCAGAAGTGACGCTTTGGGATGTTGCGGGTGCGTATGCTTCGTTGGCCCGCACGCTCAACGGATACTTTGAGCGCCCGGGAAAAAATCGATATTCAACACGTGATGTTCGCGCGCTGTCCTACTTCAACACAAGCCCACCGGTGGCTGAGGATTTGACCGCTGGCTCGATCATGAGCGCAGCGTCTGCGTTCGCAACTTTTGAAGTGCTGAAAGAACTGTATCGCCCCGGTGAGCAAACAGGGTGGCGTATGTTCGGCAACCAGGCTCAAATTGCCTGGAAGACGGGCACCAGTCACGGGTTTCGCGATGCCTGGGCCGTGGGTGTTAATGCGAATTTTGCGATTGGCGTTTGGGTGGGCAATGCTGATGGCGAGGGCCGGCCCGGGCTAACGGGCACTGAGGCTGCTGCACCTTTGCTTTTCGATGTCCTCAATGCGCTGCCCCGCACCGAATGGTTCAACATGCCGGTGGGCGAAATGGCAGCGATACCCGTTTGCAGCACTACCGGCTATCGCATTGGTGAGGCCTGCCCAAACGCAGACACAACCCTGGTTCCGTTGCCCGGATTGACAACCCAAGTGTGTGATCTTCACCAAACGGTGCACTTGTCGCCAAATCAGCAATTCCGGGTAAACACCAGCTGTGCCGATCCTTTCGGGCTGATTTCCCGCCAATGGTTTGTTTTGCCACCCATTCAGGAATATTACTATCGGAGAAAACACAGTACCTATCAGACCCTGCCGCCTCTCGGGCCCGGCTGTGCCGGAAACACGGTAGCAGCGATTGACATCGTGTACCCCGAGCATGGGTCTAAAGTATTTATTCCCAAACAGTTAAACGGAAGTAGTGGTCGAATTGTGTTGCAAGCGGCAACACACCGGGAGGACGCGGTGCTATTTTGGCACATTGATGGGCAGTACCAAAGAGCCACTGCCCGCGATCATCAATGGTCTGTCTTTCTTCCTGAAGGGGTACATCAAATCGCGGTTGTGGATGAGAATGGAGCTTCAACCGAACGAACATTTCAGGTTATCTCGAAATAAATTGTTTGCGATAACTATTTGAAATGTAAGGTTTTGATTATTTTCGTTTAAATTATTTGATGAGTATGCCTCAAATTTGCCTCGATCAAACAAAACCAAGTGTGAAAACGAAGCTATCCCTATTAATAGTTGTTGTAACGGTGGTTTTGAATTTGAAGGTATCCGCCACCAATGGCCAATTAAACGACAGTAATTCAATTTATGTGGTTATTGGAGCCTTCTCTATCCCCAAAAACGCGATTGAATTTACAGAAGAAGCCAGAAAAAATAATTTACCTGCAGAATACGCTGTGAACCCGCTTCGAAAGCTCTTCTACGTTTACGTATTGCGCACAGGCGATCGGCAAGTTGCGCTTGAGGAGGCGAGAAAATTGCGTGAAAAGTCTGCCTATCCCGACACTTGGGTGTATACTGGTGTGTTGGGAGAAGACACAGCGCATGAAAACCGTGGGACTCCAATTGTTCAAGAAAAGACATCGAATAATCAAGTAGAAGATAAATCAGGCGTTCCTGCAAACAACCCGGGTGTTACCCCTGCCGTGGCAGGATCGAATCCAAACCCAGTGGAAGAAAGCGCAAAAACTGAGTCAAAAGCACCGGAACAACCTCAAGCAGTGCAGCCACCAGCGGTGGTTACACCTCAAGTTGATGAATTGGATCCGGGTGTGAAGCAGATACTGTTCAAAATATTCACACATTTTGGCGGCCGTGATGTGCAAGGAGATGTTGACCTGATTGACCTTGATAAATCCAAGCCTAAAAAAGTGGCAAGCTATCGCGGTAACGAAGTGGTCAACGTGCGATCAGCAAACAAATCTGGCAATGTGGCTTTTGATTGTGAAGTGTTTGGGTACAGAAAAATGTCAACCAAGGCCAATTTCAATAACTTGGGGGCAACAGAAGGCATAACGGTAGAGGGCAACGAGGTGACGATACCGTTTGAGTTGGTGCGTTTGAAGAAGGGTGATTATCAGATTATGTATAACGTTTATTTTTATAAAGACGCTGGCATTATGCGCCCGGAGTCGAAATACGAGGTGGATGCGTTGCTCGAAATGATGAAAGAAAATCCCCGATACAAGGTGAGGATACACGGGCACACGAACGGAAACTCCCACGGCAAAGTCATTTCGATGGGTGAGTCACAAAACTTTTTTGCGATTACCGCTGATGTGAAAAATGGCTTCGGATCTGCGAAAAGTCTTTCTGAGGAGCGTGCTCAGGTTATTCGCCAAAATCTGATCAAACAGGGTATTGATGCTGCGCGCATGGAAGTGAAGGCGTGGGGTGGCAAGCGGCCCATCTACGAAGAGGAGCACCCGCAAGCACAGGCCAATGTGCGTGTTGAGATCGAGATCATTGAAGATTAAATTCTTTCTGCTGAACTTTCCGCCATGGAAAAGTTTAGGAGTGATGTTTCCGGCAAGGAGTTCTCATCCAACCAAAAAGTGGCAGGCAGAGCTATCCGCCCCGCCATATTAAATGAAATCAGGCAACAGCACCCGCATTTCAATGAGGATAGCTGTTTATCGTTGTCTGAACACAACGAGTTCCGCAATCGTTACATCGAGTCATCGCTTAAGCAAGACATTGGCACTCTATCGTTGTTGGAAAAGGAGGTGATTGACGCACTCCGCCACAATCAAACCATTTCAGATGATGTTGATCAGTCAGTTCAGGAAACCCTCACCCACGGGCAACGTTTGGCTGATCACATCGCAGAATTTGGCGGAAGCTGGACGTTCATCATTTCTTTTTTTTTAGTACTGCTGATATGGATCAGCGCAAATGCGTATTTGCTCACCAGGCCATTCGACCCGTATCCGTTCATTTTGTTGAACTTGATATTGTCTTGTTTGGCTGCACTTCAGGCACCTGTTATCATGATGAGCCAAAACCGCCAGGAGGAAAAAGACCGCGAGCGGTCGCGGCACGACTACCAGGTGAACCTAAAAGCGGAATTGGAAATTCGTATGTTACATGAAAAGATCGACCATCTGATCCTCAATCAACAACAAAGACTTTTTGAAATTCAGCAGATTCAGGTTGAGATGCTCAAAGAAATCACTGATCGGCTGTACAAGAAGAACAAAAGTTGAGTCAACCTGGGTAACCGTGTCGGTTAATTAATCCATAACTTGCGTTCACTAACCTGTACGTATGAACATGTTTTTTGAAACACAACCGGGCTGACAGTGAATAAGGGTCTCGCTCAGAAATTGATGTGTGGTCTAGCTTGACGGAAACTTTTGCGGTTTGGTATCAAGTGACACGTTGGCCCAAGCAGGTATGGGCAGCAGTTTTTGACTTGGCCTATTCTTTACCGCTGCTGTTGCAGTACAGTCCTGAAAAAAAGAAAACGAATTGGTTACTTTGGTAAAATCAGATGAGCAGTTCATGCTCGAAGCTTACAGGGAGGCACAAAAGGCACTTGAAGCAGGGGAGGTACCTGTGGGCGCGATAGTCGTTTGCAAGAACAAGATTATTGCGCGGGGGCACAACCAAACCGAAAAGCTGACTGATGCCACCGCCCATGCAGAAATGCTGGCAGTTACCGCTGCTGCTTATGAGATAGGGTCAAAGTACCTCGATGATTGCACATTGTATGTGACACTAGAGCCATGCGTCATGTGTGCCGGTGCGTTGCATTGGGTGCAGTTGAAACGGCTCGTTTTTGGTGCAGAAGACAAGCAACGCGGTTATGGCCGTGTGGCCACACCACTGCTCCACCCCAAAACTCAGGTTACAGGCGGTATTTTAGCCACGGAGTGCAGCCTATTGCTATTGCAGTTTTTTCAGCGGATCCGCAATGCATAAAACCAGTTAGCAAGCAGCAACGTGGGCATCACTGATGAATGAAAATCGACAGTTACAATCGATGCTCAAAAGGGTATATGCGCGGTAGTTTGTTTGGTTGAGGCACCCTGCCAGGGACCGTCAGCATCGTTAATCTTTGAGCAAATCAAATTCATTCCGTGCGTATCATGAGGAACAAAAAAGCCCCTTTTCGGGGCTTTTTTCGTTTCAGTCAACCGCTTTATACGGCTTTTATTTTTTTGGCCTTTTTCTCTTCTACCTTTTTGCCGTTTCGGTGCTCACCCAAAATGAGCACATCTTTGGTGGTCTCGTACTGCTTAGCGGCTTGCATCATGGCTTGCTCGCTATCACGAATCAAAATCAGGCCGGATTTGGCGCCCTTGTTGCGCACTTCGATGTACCAACCGTCTTTCTTCTTTTTTGGTAAAATTGGTGGTCTACCCATGTTTGTTGTTGATTTATGTGCAAAAAAGCACGTTTTTGAGAATTGCAGCGCAAAGATAGCCCTTTTGGAGAGGCTTTCAAAAAATCTGACGACCTGAATTTTGGATCGGGCTAGCGGTTAACGTAGTTCAGAAATTCGCGCTTCGTGTTTTCATCTTTAAACTTGCCCGAGAAATACGCGGTTCCAGTTTTGCTGTTTGTATCGCCTACACCGCGCGAGGCCACGCACATGTGGTTGGCATCAATTACAACAGCTACATCGGGAGTGTTGAGCACTCGCTCCAATTCTTTACCAATTTGCACGGTTAGCCGCTCCTGTACTTGCGGCCGCTTGGCAAAATATTGTACAAAGCGGTTGATTTTTGAAAGCCCGATGACTTTACCGGAAGAGAAATAAGCAACATGCGCCTTCCCGTAAATCGGTACAAAGTGATGCTCACAGTGCGAAAAAAAGGTGATATCTTTTTCTACCAGCATCTGATCATAGTTATACTTATTTTCAAACAGCCGCGTGCTGGGTCGGTTTGCGGGGTTCAATCCGCTGAAGGCTTCCTGCACAAACATTTTGGCAACGCGCTTGGGTGTACCCTGCAGGCTGTCATCTGTCAAATCTAACCCAAGCACTGTCATGATCTCACGAAAGTGAGATTCAATCTTTTTGATTTTTTCCTCATCCGAAAGAACGAAGGCATCCGTTCGAAGTGGGGTATCGTACGATGACACGGGGTGTTCATAGTCATCATCATGCAGGATATTCAACGATATTTCTTTCGGTCTCATACAATTTCACTTTAAGTTCGTAACGGTTATCAATCAACTGCCTCAATATTCGCCAAACAACCACTGCAATGTTCTCAGCAGTAGGATTCAATGTTTTGAAGTAAGGAGTGTCTAAGTTAAGGTTTTTATGGTCAAAATGCACTAATATGTTTTCTTTGATCAAATCGCTAAGTGCTTTCATGTCGAATACGTAACCTGTTTCGGTATCAGGCTCTCCTACCACTGTCACAATCAGTTCATAATTATGACCATGGTAGTTGGGATTGTTGCACTTACCAAAAACGGCTTCATTTTTCTCAATTGTCCATTCAGGATTATGCAAGCGATGCGCTGCGTTAAAATGCTCCTTGCGTGAAACAGCAATTTTCATGTGACTCTATAAACATGAAATGATCTAAAAGGTTCGTTTGTAGTCTTATTTATCATACGTGCTGTGGGTTGTAGTAATACTTTCAGATTGGTCAAATACCATCATTTTGACTTGTTATGATGATTTACGGCTATATTGCTTGTCCTTTTACAGGCGATGCATTTAGAAAATATTACTGTTATTTTGTTGTTATTGGCGGTGGTAACTGCTTTGGCGGAAATCACTGACAGGGTGAAGATACCCTACCCGGTGCTGCTCGTACTTGCTGGTATTGCCATTAGCCTCATCCCCGATTTGCCTTCGGTGGAAATGAACCCGGAAGTGATGTTTTTGATCTTTCTCCCTCCTGCACTGTACTCTGCTGCATGGACTACTTCATGGCCAGAATTCAAAGCAAATATACGCTCCATATCGCTGCTGGCTGTTGGCTGCGTGCTCTTTACAACAACCGTTGTTGCGGCCATTGCGCATTATGCCATCCCCGGATTTGGGTGGCCTGAATCTTTTGTGCTGGGGGCCATTATTTCACCACCCGATGCCGTGGCGGCCACTGCTGCCACGGTGGGCCTCAAAGTGCCCAAACGATTGATCACCATTCTGGAGGGCGAGAGTTTGGTAAACGATGCCACCGGGCTGATCGCAATGCGGTATGCGATTGCGGCAACAGCATCAGGCACATTTATCTTTTGGCTTGCAGGCATCAACTTTGTGTACGTTGCAGCCGGTGGAATCCTCATCGGATGGGCCGTAGGTTGGCTTTTTTATTGGATACATAAAATGACACCCGACAATCCCACCACTGATACGACCATGACGTTCATTGCTCCGTATGTAGCGTATGTGATTGCTGAAGCAAAACACATACATGTATCTGGTGTATTGGCGGTTGTAACATGCGGCTTGTTTTTGAGCCAGCGCTCATCACAGATTTTTAAGCACGGAGCGCGCATGCAAGCCTGGGCCACATGGGATACCGTCATTTTCATTTTGAATGGGCTGATTTTTGTGTTGATTGGCCTGCAATTGCCACACATTCTTTTTAACATTTCTCAACATTCGTTTGGAACATTGCTGTGGTATGGGGCTGTGGTAAGTTTGGCCACCATCTTATCCAGAATAATTTGGGTGTACCCGGGAGCCTATCTGCCACGGTTACTGAGCAGGCGAATTCGCGAACGTGAGCCGCGGCCGCCAGCCCGCAACGTGTTTATTGTGGCATGGTCAGGCATGCGTGGTGTTGTTTCGCTGGCTGCTGCACTGGCCTTACCGATTGCGTTTTCAGATGGTACCATGTTCCCCAATCGCGATTTGATCATTTTTCTCACCTTCGCAGTGATCTTTTCAACGCTCGTTTTCCAGGGAATGACTTTGCCGGTATTAATCAAACGGCTAGGGGTGCAGCCCGACATCAGCTCGAAGGAAGTTGAGGACAAGGCTCGTTATGCCATGGCAGCGGCACTCATTGAACACATCGAAGAAAATTTTTCACTGGGTGTGGACGAAACGATTCTCAACAGGATCAAGCTGAAGTATGAGTTACGCATTCAGCGCCTCAATCAAGAAGAAGGCAGCGGAAAGCTTACCGATGACCAGATCAAGAATTTTCTGGAGATGCAACGGGCGCTCATCAACCAGGAGCGAGTGTTTTTAGATGAAATGCGAAAGAAAGGTGAACTAAGCGATGAGGTGCTTCGCAAAATTGAACGTGAATTAGATCTTGAGGAATCGCGTTTGATGCTGGAATTGGAGGAAGGTGATTGAGAGCCTTCAGGCGGTTTCATCGCAAAGAAAACAAACTTCACCTACCGACTTTTCTGCTCAAGTGCGCCAACGCGTTTTGCTTGTCGTCAAACAGTTGCTCTTTAAGTGCCTCCAAATCTTTGAATTTGCTGTCGAGCCGAATCAACACATGAAAGAAAATGGTCAGATTCTCGCCATAGATATCGCGATCAAAATTGAAAAGGTTCACTTCAATTACACGTTTGGTACCACTCACCGTGGGCCGGTTGCCGATGTAAAGCATGCCTTGATATTCGGTTGCTTCGTGCCGCACAGTTACCGCATAGATGCCGTCAGAGGGTATTAATTTGTGGCGCGAGTCTACGTCAATGTTGGCAGTAGGATAGCCCAGCACACGCCCGAGTTTATCGCCCTTCACCACCGATCCGTTAATCGAATACGGGCGTCCCAAAAAATGACTGGCTGTTTCAATGTCTCCGCTTTC
Source organism: Flammeovirgaceae bacterium UBA4659 (assembly GCA_002405445.1). GTDB lineage: Bacteria > Bacteroidota > Bacteroidia > Cytophagales > Cyclobacteriaceae > ELB16-189. Next base: position 15,366 of record DHLV01000151.1, read on the forward strand.
CAACGCGTGCCTGATCTTGGAAGAGCTCACGCCCACATGGTCCACGTCTTGCCGCGCAATTTCTTCTACATCGAAACCATAAGCGGGTGCATTCATTTTCAATTGCTCAAAGCTTCCCTCGCGGTTGTTGCCAAACCGGTGGTCATAGCCAATTACCAGTTTTTTGGTGCCAATGGTGTCCACCAAAATATCTTTTATGAACTTCTGAGAAGTGATGTGGGAAAATTCTTTGGTAAATGGTATCCGCAGTAGATGCTGGATACCTTGCTGCTTCAACAACTCGGCTTTTTCTTCGAACGTGTTGAGCAACCGCAGAGAATCGTCCTCAGGTTTCAGCACGAGGCGTGGGTGTGGCCAATAGGTGATGACCACCGTTTCGCCTCCGTTTTTTGAGGCAATCTCTTTCAGCCTGCCTAAAATTTTTTGATGGCCCAAATGCACACCGTCAAATGTGCCGCTCGTCACTACTGCGTTTTTGAGTTGACTGAAGTCATCCAGGCTGTAGTAAATTCTCATTTGCTATTCAATTTCCTCCAACGATTTGGCGTCTGTCAGTTTGAAGCTCCCTATCCGGGTTCGGCAAAGCAAACGCAAATATCCACCTACGCCCAAATCATTTCCAAAATCGCGTGCCAGGCTGCGAATGTATGTTCCCTTAGAGCAAACAACGCGAAATCCGATAATAGGCGGATTGATGTGCGTAATTTCAAAAATTGAAACTTCCACTTCTCGTGGTTTCAATTCAACGTCTTTACCTTTGCGTGCAAATTTGTAGGCACGTTTGCCATTTACTTTAATGGCAGAGTGCAGTGGAGGCACTTGTTGTAAATGGCCTGTCAGTTTTTTGGCAGTTGCGTATATCGCGTCTGTTGTGATGTGCGAAATCGGTACGCTAGGCGAAACTTCTGTTTCCAAGTCGTGTGAGGGCGTTGTTTGCCCAAGCACCAGTTCGCCCGTGTATTCTTTTTCTTGTGCTTGGTACTCGTCAATCTTTTTTGTGAACCTGCCTGTGCAAAGGATCAGCAAGCCCGTGGCCAACGGGTCCAGAGTGCCTGCATGGCCAATTTTCTTTGTCTTCAATTTGTGACGGAGCTTATTCACTACGTCAAAGGAAGTCCAATGTAATGGCTTGTTGACCAGCAACACGCGACCCCCTTCTGATGCCGGAATGCTTTCCATCAAACACTGAGCTTTACGCCAGACATGTAAAGCACTAGAATGATGATGCCAGCAACAATTCGGTAATACCCAAAAACCTTGAATCCATGATTGGTTAAGAAGGTGATGAATGATTTGATGGCGAACATTGCAACAACAAAAGCAACGGCATTTCCTACTGCCAAGGATGTCATTTCGCTGGGCGTGAAGCCGCCCCCGGCCTGGTAAAATTTCAGCAACTTGTAGCCGGTTGCCGCAGCCATGGTGGGCACTGCGAGGAAGAACGAAAACTCCGCAGCAGCCTTTTTGGTGAGTTTCTCCGAAACACCCCCGATGATGGTAGCGGCTGATCGCGAAACACCGGGTATCATGGCAATGCATTGATACAACCCGATTTTTAGCGCGACCCTGAACGTGATTGACTCAGAGCCGGATGCCTCATTTTCTTTGAACCCTCTGTCGATCAATAAGAAAACAACACCTCCGATGATGAGCGTGGCGCCCACTACCTCTACGCGATCAAGTAACCGGTCAATGTAATCGTTGAAAACAAATCCAACAATGGCAGCCGGCAAAAACGCAACGAATAACTTGAGGTAGAAGTCCCCGCTCTGCAAGAAACGCCTCCAATACAACACCACCACAGAAAGTATTGCACCCGACTGGATCGTAACTGTAAATGTTTTGGTAAATGGCGCTTCGGCAATACCCATCAGCGAAGAGGCTATAATCATGTGCCCGGTAGACGACACAGGCAAAAACTCGGTAAGACCTTCTACGATGGCCAAAATAGTCGCTTCGATGATCGACATGACTATTTCTTTTCTTTGGGCTCGGGTGTATGCAGAATGGCAAACAGTTCAATGATAAAGCCAGCCAATACAACGATGGGCCCCAAGGTGAGCCCAAGAAACCCGAATCCATAAGGTTCTTTGTCCATCGACATGATGATGAATCCCACCAAAAGCACGATGACACCTGCCACCATCAGCTGATAATTTTTTCTACCAAATGGTAATTTGTTCATAGTAAATGGTCAATAAAGTTCATCTAACGAAAGATTGAGGTATTTGGCAACTGCTCGGTAAGTACTGCCCAGCGCCACCACCATTCCAATCACCAAAAGAGCAACCCCCAGCACTATCAGGCGGTCATTGTTTTGAATTAATGCCAACTCTTCAATTCGCCTGGTGGCAAGCGAAATGACAAGCACCAGTAAACCTGAAGCGATGATGCCCGCAAGGGCACCGTGCAACAGTGCGCGGCCCAAAAAGGGTTTTTGGATAAACCACCGTTTTGCACCTACAAGTTGCATGCTACGGATTAAGAAACGCTGAGAGAAAAGCGCAAGCCGAATGGTGTTGTTGATGAGCAGAACGATGGTAACCAACAGCAATGCCACCAAACTCATGAGCACCAACCCGATCTTTGTTACATTTTTGTTGATTGAGTCGATAAGGTTTTCGACATAGTACACTTGAAACACGCCAGGCAGGCTTTCCACTTCTTGTTTGATTTTTCGCAAATGGGCAGCATCGTGAAATGGCTCGCCAATTTTCACCAGATATGCGTTTCGCAACGGGTTTTCGCCAAGAAATTTCTTGAAGTCTTCCCCCGTTTCTCTGATGAATTGCTTCGCAGCTTCTTCTTTTGAAACAAATTGTATGGCGTTAGCCGACTTGCTTACAAACGGTTTTGCTTCAATGGCCTTTTCAATTTGCTTTATTTGCCCAGCAGTTAGTTGGCTTTTGAGGTACACTTGTACTTTCACATGATCGCGCACTGTGTGTTCCAATTCTTTTGAATAAATGACCAGTGCGCCAAATACACCAATAACAAAAAGTGCCAACGTAATGCTGAACACCACGCTGATGAAAGGGTAGCTGCCCAGTTTCTTCTTTCGGTATTTGCTAATGGTTACTTCGTTTGCCATGAGGGTTCAAATATACGGAGATAGGCGGTAACATTGGTCTTAGAGTTGAGGTAACCCTCACTTTCTTTGATTTTTCGAAATACGTCAGCTAACGACTTCTTATTCAGTTCCTGGATTTCTTGATTTGAAAAGAAAGTAGCATCAGGCTGGGTGCCATTTGCGCCATCCCAAAAGTTGATTGAATAGCTTTTTTTTCAGCTTCAACCCCTATTTCGCAAAAAAAATCAAGATTGAATCTTCTTTTGTTTTAAATCCCGTGAGGTTGTTTGGAAGGCTGACGATGTTCTTACCGTTCAAGAAATCTTGTTTTTCAACGCCACTTGATTTTGTGCGCAAATACCGAATTATCTCCTTTCGATAATCTTTTAGAATTTTGTCAACTCCTGTGTGGTTCTGCTTTTGTGTTACACCCTGTTACCAGCTACCGTCAATGAAATATCTAGTTTTGTTTTTTCAAATAAGTTCCTGAATGTCGTTTCAATCAAATCCGCGTGAGACTGAAAAAGCAATCAAAGAATCTTCCAATCGATTGAAAATAGTTTGCGGTGTTTTGATTGAAGCTGCATATATTTTTTTTACTTCTTTTCCAAACATCGATTTCTTTTTTCAGGCCACTGCCTTCTGCTTTTGTGATTCCTTTTGCCGCTTTCAAACTGATTTCAAGTGACCAAACTAATTCGTTTGCCAAGTATTCCACAAACGCATTTGTATCCACCACATCTGCTTTGCAGACCGCGTTGAGGTAACCTTTTTTGTCCGCAGTTTTGATAACAAAAGGTGGGTATCCGTTGAGCGATAAAAAATAACTCATCAATTGCCTGCTTGTTGTGCCATTGCTGTCGTCAAAAAGATGTATCAAAAAAAATTGGTAATGGAATTGAGCCGCGATTTCGACTGGATGTATGGTACTCTCCGAAGGAACTTTGTTGACCCAAGTTTTCAGTTCTTCCATTTTGGCAGGGGTGTCTTCTGGTGAGCGACAGGCAAACATCTCAGCATTTTGTAGCCGAACGGAGTTCGGTTCTTTTTTATATTCACCCGGCTGGATTAGCTTTCGTGTAGGCTGCCCATCAGGTGTTTGAGCATTGCCTCAAAAAGGCCCCGCTAATATGATACGGTTGAGCTTTCGCACTCCTGATTCAGTTAACGACCTGTTTTGGTCTGTCGCGTATGCTTCAATGAGTTGGATGGCCACATCATGCGCCTTCATTTCCTCGTACTCGTGCATGGCGTGGTCACCAGTTGTTTTGCCGAAAAATCAACAATAGCTCGGTTTGGCCGTAGGTGAGTTTGTTTCCTTCAATGTGATTAGAATTGTAGTTTCATTCCAATCGGAATTTTTTGTTAAGCCTTTGTTGGCGTTCAGGATTGAGCGGTTTGAGGCGTTCGAGTTTGGCCTTAAGTAAGTCATTTTTTTATTAGTTCAGAAAAGGGATAAGCTTCAACCACCCAAGGTAGAGAAGAAATTAACCACGGGCAAGCACGAGGTCATTTTGGGGATTCTCCACAATTCACACTTGTGCGATCTACCACTCAGGATGATTGCAAAAAAAGAAACCCTCTCTTGGCAGGAGAGGGCTTCAAACCCGAAAACATAAACCCAAAAAACCAATTAGCGACCTCGATACTCCTTCAGCTTCGAAATCAATGCCTTGTCCTTGATTGGCTCTAATTTGGTGATGACCGACTGCTTCTCATCAAGTATGTAATACAAATCTCTGTAGTACATAAAAACAGCGCGGCTGTCACCATGTATCTCCAATATCTCATACAATCCCTCATCAAAATTCCCGTATAAATAGAGTTTGCCTTGTGCAAACTGATAGTGAAACGGGTACTTCTTATTTGTTGCATCCATTTCAACCGCCATGTTTAAAACGGACACCTTGCTTGTTTTATTGCCTCTGACATTACTTTCGGGGCTGGCATTTCCTGAAAAATCTTCCGTTGGGTCAACCACCTCAATTGCGGGTATTACGGGCTCAACTTTTTTTACCGATTCCTTCGGGGTATGGTTTTCTCGCTTTTTTGCCTCTTTTCCATTGTCAACCAAAGGTGCGGGTTCCACATTTTGGGTTGCAGGTTCTTGTTGCTCGTTTAAACCAGGCTGTGCGGACTTTTTGATCGAATCTTCAATTGAAGTGGCCAGTTGTGCTGGGTTCAGATTTTTGGTTCCGTTGAAATAGTAGGAAAGCACGGCAATCAGCAGCCCCGCACCAACCACCCCCGCGGCAATTTTCAATGCTGAGGCTGATCCAAAGTTTACATTGGCACCCATCGGCACGTTATTCAGCATGGCTTTCAGTTCCGCTGCACGCGCTTTCTTTACACCTTCAATGGCCATCCGCTGTACTACCACTTCTTTTTGCAGCGCCACGTTGGTTCGCAACTCGCTTTCAAAGGCTGCCTTCTCTGCATCGCCCAGCCGGTTGGTCAAATAGTCGTCTATTAACTCAAAATTGTTCATCTGTTAATCACCATTTAATTTTGGTTGGGTGATGGCAATACAACGTTTTTTCTTGTTCAATCATTCCATCAAATGCCATTTCATCACCGGTCAATCAAGAAAGTCTTTTTCACTGTATTGCGCCTTCACCAAATCGTCCAGCTTTTGTTTGCACTTATATTTTTTTGTTTTGGCGGTATCGGTGTTTGCGAAGCCTAGTTTGTCGGCTATCTCTTTCATCGATAATTCGTCAAAATAATAGTACATCAACACCTTTCGACACGTTTCACCTAATTGTTCGAGGCATTTGGCCATGATTTTTTCGCGCTCAGGGCCATCCATGTCAATTGAAGTGGGGGAGTCCTTTTCTTCGTTCGACAATCGTTTTTTCCGTTCCAGCTCTTTCCTCCACAGATTTTGGCAAATACTGTAGATGAAAGTGCTCATTTTGGAGGTTAACACCAGGTTGCCTGACCGGGCTTTTTGCCAGAAAACTACCAGGGCATCTTGGTAAACATCCCGCGCCTCCTCTTCTGTTCCGCTATTGGTAATGACCAACTTGGTCATCATCCGATAGTACTTCTTGTAGATAATTTCGAGGGCTTTTTCGTCCCCTTTTTGTATCCGCTCGAAGATTTCCTTCTCGTCTATTTGCGAATTCGATTTGAATACCCGTAGTGCCACGTGTGGTAACCTTAGATTAACGTTTAGGTAATTAATTCAGGGTTGAATGTCGGAATTTTCGTATCAACGCACACTAGGGTACTTTTTGCCATGTTTGGGTACGGAAAAATGGACCCAAGTAACCCCTTACCTTTAGAGTTTCGCCCTCCAGCCAAATTTTGCACCGGTAGACTTTGCCCACTTCGGGGTCCAAAATGTGGCCGCCAGCGTATTCTTGGTCATTCTTTTTCATGTCGCGGATGATTTCCATGCCCAAAATCTTCTTTTTGTACCGGTCGTCATCTGAGGAGCATTCATTGCACAGCGGATCGGGGTCTTCGTGCGGCTGCGGGAAGATCTTTACGATTCGTCCGTAAAGCTTGGAACCGCGCTCGGTGATCTCAACAATCGACCGCACAGCTCCCGACTTATCGTCAATACTCTTCCATTTGCCAACAATCGGGTTTTGTGCCCATGCGGAGGTTGACACAATCAGTATGGCGAGAAAGACAGGTGTTAGAAAGCGGGTTTTCATAGGTAATGCCATTTATCAGGTCGAAATTTACCGTAAACCGTCTGATTTTAATATATCGAGGGTGGCAGAAACCAGGCGCTCTGCCGACCCGGGAGCAAGGTGAAAGAACAATTCCGGCTCGATCAGCTCCAATTCCATCAGGTAGAACTCTGTGTTGCGAACCACCCCATCCACACGGGCGTACAATAATGGGTGTGGAACGTGCGATATGATTCCCTTTCCTGCATCGATCAGCTGCTGCGATGGCCTGTAGGCGACAGACCTTCCACCATAATCGGCCTGCACCCTAAATTCTCCCTCAGCGGGCGTCTTGAGAATTGCATGTGAGAAATGTTTGTTGATAAAAATCAAGGACACCTCCCCGTTGGATGTTACTTCAGACATGAAGCTTTGCACCATCCAATCGCGGTGTTTGGCCAGTTGCTGAAAGCGGGCCGCCACAGTAGCTGCATCTTTGATGCAAAATGCCTCGGTAAGGTGCGCATTGGCAGAAACGGCTGGCTTGATCACCGCCTGGTCCCATCCCTGGTTTTCAATGAACCGGGGGTCTATGACGGAGCCTTTTTCGAAGAACAAGGTAGGGATGATCAAAACACCTTTTTGTGCCAATTCGCGCAGGTAAAACTTGTGGCGGTTCCAATGCACCACTTCCATGGAATTGAGTGTGCGCACCTGCTGCTGCCGAAGCCGGTTGAGCCAGTCAAAAAAATCATCGATGTGAAGATGATAATCCCAAATCGATCGTAGGATCAGGCAGTCAAAATTTTTCCAGTCAACGTGGGCGTCATTCCAAACCAGAGGCGTAATGCGAATACGGTTTGCCGCAAATAGATCAACCAGCGGTTTTTCCTGATCAGTGAGCGCGGGAAAATCTGCACAGGTTACAATGCCAATGTTCATCACTCTTTATTTTGAAAATAATCTTGTGTAGATAAAAAAAGAGACCTCGCGCCCGTGCGAGGTCTCTTTCAAAGAATCTATGGGTAACTACTTCACCGGTTGAGCCTGTTCATCAACTTTAATCACAGATTCAATCGTTGGCTTTACCTCTTCTTTGGCCGTGGCTTTTTCATCGTTCACTAACAACGGAGCAATTACCAACGCCACTACAGACATCAATTTCAACAATATGTTAAGTGAAGGGCCAGAGGTGTCTTTGAAAGGGTCACCCACGGTGTCACCGACTACTGCTGCCTTATGCGGATCAGACTTTTTGAAGTACTTCTGACCATTGATTTCCACTCCTTCTTCGAAGCTCTTTTTGGCATTGTCCCAGGCACCGCCTGCGTTCGATTGGAAGATAGCCATCAGCACACCCGATACTGTTACGCCTGCAAGCATTCCGCCCAAAGCTTCGACTCCAAAGCCGGGTAAGAAAGCGATCACCACAGGCACAACCACGGCCATCAATCCGGGAACGACCATCTGCTTGATCGCTGCTTGTGTGGAAATCTCCACACACTTGCCATATTCAGCTTTGCCATCTGCATCGTGAAAAATCTTTTGGTCTTCGGCAGACCATTCGCCCACCTCCTTGTCGCCATTTCGCTTCATCGCGGCAAGGGCGGCCTTCAGGGCTGGAATTTCATTAAACTGCCTGCGCACTTCTTCAATCATGCTCATAGCTGCACGCCCTACTGCACCCATTGCCAAGGCGGAAAACACGAAGGGTAACATCCCTCCGATAAACAAACCTGCCATTACATTTGCTTTCGATACATCAATCGTCTTTACGTGGGCCGTTGTCATAAAAGCGCCAAATAATGCCAATGCCGTTAACGCTGCCGAAGCAATTGCAAAACCTTTACCGATGGCGGCAGTGGTATTGCCCACGGCATCCAACTTATCGGTGCGCGAGCGCACGTCTTTTGGCAGTTCACTCATTTCAGCAATACCTCCGGCATTGTCTGAAATTGGGCCATATGCATCAACTGCGAGCTGAATACCCAGGTTTGACAACATACCTACGGCTGCGATGGCGATACCATACAATCCGCCAAAGTTAAACGCACCGATGATGGAGATTGCAATGATGATGATCGGCCACATGGTAGACATCATGCCCACACCCAATCCTGCAATGATATTTGTTGCAGCGCCTGTTGAGGACTGGCGGACAATTGACAACACAGGTTTTTTACCCATGCCCGTGTAGTACTCTGTAATCAAACCGATAATCACGCCTGCCACTAATCCGATAACGGTGGCATAGAAAATACCAGTTGATGTATATTCTGTAAACTCGCCCGGGTTGTTATAGAGCGGGTCGCTGTACTGCCAAGATGTTGGCAACATGCCTTTGATGATAAACCAAGAGGCAGCAATCATGATAACAGACGAAACAATCTCGCCAGTGTTCAATGCAGTTTGTGGATTACCACCTTCTTTTACGCGTACGAAGAAAGTACCGATAAATGACATCACAATGCCCACGCCCGAAAGAGCCAACGGCAACAATACTGGTGAAAGACCATTCATGAATTCTGGCGTTTGGAAAGCTGCCACGCTCATGAAAGCTGCACCCAATACCATCGTACCCACAATAGAGCCCACATAAGATTCAAACAAGTC
>DHLV01000158.1:0-25290 GCA_002405445.1 Flammeovirgaceae bacterium UBA4659
GCCCGGCCTAGAAAGTAATTTGCGCAAACAATTACTGAGTTTAGACACAACGAACATCAACGAAGTGCGCATCAAACCTGCCAACTACAAGCCGTTGGAAGTGGTGCTGAAAAAAGAAGGCAATCGCTGGAGAGTTTACAACGGACAGCAACAAGCCGACACAGAGATCGGAACTGTAAAAAGTATGTTGGGTGTTTTGAAGGATTTGAAAGTGCAACGGTTAGCCTCGCGCAAAAAAGATAAGTGGGACACTTACCAAGTGGGTGATGGCGCCACGCAGGTGAGCGTACTCCAAGACGGTAAAACCAATGAGATTTTTTTTGGTAAGAGCACCTACAGCCAGGGCGGTGCCTATACTTATGTACGCTTGGGCAAAGAAGATGAAGTATATGCCATTGAAGGATTCATTGATTCACACTTCAACCGTACCTATAATGATTGGCGAAATAAAACCCTGTTGAAGTTGAATCAAGCCGACATTTCAAAAATTACTTTCAACTATCCGGCCGATTCAAGTTTTGTGTTGGAGAAAAGAGATTCAGTTTGGTTTGCTGCGAATGTAAAAGCGGCAGATGCAAAAGTAAATTCGTACGTAAGCCAACTATCGTTCAAAACACTTAATGATTTTGCCGATGGTTTCTCGTCTGCAGAAAAGCCTACTGCCACACTTCAAATCGAAAGTAAAAATGGCGTGTTGGCAACCGTGCAGGGTTGGAAGAATGGGGAGCAGTGGATTTTAACATCCTCTACACAAAGTGGCGTTTATTTTTCTGCCGCTCAAAGTATCGCGCAGGAGCTGTTGGCGACTAAAGGAAAGTTCCTCGAGTAGAGGCGATTCGAGCCAACAAAAAAGGATTGTGACAACACAACCCTTTTTTGTTTATTGATTAAGAAGAACTAAGCCGCCCCATCCGCCAACAACACCACTTTATTTTTCAACACTTCTACTACACCACCGGTGATGGCTATCTTGCTGTTAGCCTCCTTTGATTTGTATTCAACTGTGCCTTCTTTGAGCAAGCTGATGAGCGGGGCGTGGTCGTTCAATACCTGAAAGCCGCCATCAATGCCCGGAAACGTGGCTGATGTTACTTCGCCTTCAAATACCTTTTTATCGGGGGTGATGATTTCTAAATACATGTTAATTCGTTGATTGGCTAATTCGATGATTCGGCAATTATCAAATCACCGAATCATCGAATCAAATAATTATTTCTTCGCGTCCGCCAACAGTTTCTCACCTTTAGCTACCGCCTCTTCAATGGTACCTACCAAGTTGAAGGCGGCTTCAGGCAAGTAATCGTAGTGGCCATCCATAATCATGTTAAAGCCTTTGATGGTATCTTTGATATCTACCAACGCACCTTTCAAACCGGTGAAAGCTTCGGCTACGTGGAATGGCTGTGACAAGAAACGCTGCACACGTCTTGCGCGGCCTACCGTCAACTTATCTTCGTCTGATAATTCGTCCATACCCAAAATCGCAATGATGTCTTGCAATTCTTTGTAACGCTGCAAAATCAGCTTCACGCGCTGCGCACAGTTGTAGTGCTCTTCACCAACAATGTCTGCACGCAAAATGCGCGAAGTAGAGTCCAACGGATCTACCGCAGGGTAAATACCCAACTCGGCAATCTTACGAGACAATACTGTCGTTGCATCCAAGTGAGCGAATGTCGTAGCTGGCGCGGGGTCAGTCAAGTCATCTGCAGGAACGTAAACCGCCTGCACTGAGGTGATGGAACCATTTTTGGTCGATGTGATACGTTCTTGCATGGCTCCCATTTCAGAGGCCAATGTAGGTTGGTAACCCACAGCCGAAGGCATACGGCCTAAGAGAGCCGATACTTCAGAACCTGCTTGCGTGAAACGGAAAATGTTATCGATGAAGAAGAGAATGTCGCGGCCTTTGCCTGTGCCATCACCATCGCGGAAGTACTCGGCAATTGTCAAACCCGACAACGCCACGCGTGCACGTGCACCAGGCGGTTCGTTCATCTGACCGAACACAAAAGTAGCTTTTGAATCCTCTAGTTTCTGAGAATCTACTTTCGACAAATCCCAACCCCCGGCATGCAATGATTTCATAAACTCAGGACCGTAATCCACAATGCCTGCTTCAATCATCTCGCGCAACAAGTCGTTACCTTCGCGTGTACGCTCACCTACACCCGCAAACACAGACAAACCTGAGTATGCTTTCGCGATATTGTTGATCAATTCTTGAATCAATACTGTTTTGCCCACACCGGCACCACCAAACAAACCGATCTTACCACCCTTTGCATAAGGCTCGATCAAGTCAATCACCTTAATACCCGTGTATAACACTTCTGATGAGGTAGAGAGATTCTCATATGCGGGAGCCGAGCGGTGTATTGGCAAAGACTTTGTTCCTTTCGGTTGTTTGATACCGTCAATTGCTTCGCCCACTACATTGAACAAGCGTCCTTTGATATCTTCACCGATCGGCATTTGAATAGGAGAACCAGTGTCGGTCACCTTCATGCCACGCACCAAGCCTTCGGTACCTTCCATCGAAATGGTGCGCACGCGATCTTCGCCCAGGTGTTGCTGGCATTCCAACACCACGCGGGTGCCGTCAGCCTTGGTCACTTCGAGCGAATCGAGGATATTGGGGAGTTTTGAGCCGGGTTCGTCAAACGCAACGTCTACTACCGGGCCGATAACTTGGGTGATTTTACCAGTATTTGCCATATATGGAGCTTATTTATTCTTTCTGTAAATGATTGATTTTCAAGAATTTGAAAAAGGACAATCCCCTTCAAAATCCGAACCGCAAAAGTAGTTTATTATGGCTTTTGTGCAAATAAAGGGAAGAGATATCTGGTAGAAATTTTAGGCCTTTGTTTGGGCGACCCAGCGAGCGTAAATGCTATTTCCGTACTGTTGGGTTTCTATAGAGATAAAAAAAAGGCGTTTGCAACTTTAAGCCACCCGCCAACCAATCCAAAGGGTGTCGACTCAAAATATAGTCCACACGCAGTTTGTGGTGAAGTTTGAATTTGACTTTCGGATCAACGGCCTGGTCAAACACAATATTGGTGGTGTACATCATAGTGTTGCCGCTGGCAGTGGAATAGGGCAGCAAAGCCTGAACAGCGCTACCATAGTCGTATTCGTTATAGCACCACAAAACAACAATATCTTTGTTTACCTCTACCGATGCTCGTATTTGCTGAAATGCCTCACGCAGGGAGGCGTTATTTCGAAAATTAGCAAAAGCCTGTTGATGCTCTGCGATCACATTGGTGCGATGCTTGTTTACGGATACCCAAAAGTAAATGAGCACCAGCAGCAAGCCCCATTTGGTTGCCAGCAAAGGTCCGCGCATAGCGGCCACCAGCAACAAAGGCAACAACATTGCAGTTTGTTTTACAAAGTAAAAAGGGCTCACTGAATAAAAAGCCATCAGTGTTCCCACCAAACACAGTGCCACCAACACAGCGGCCAGCTGAAAACGATCTTTGGTCTTCCAGAAATTGAAGATCGCCAGAATGCCCAAGCCCAATAACACAAACACCGGCACAGAATACGTGGTTACCATTCGCCAAGCATTGGCCAACGTGGCTTTAATGCTTTCCAACAGGAAATTCCAAATGTTGAAAGTGTATAGTCTTTCAAGTTTGTGCATTTCGCCTGCATAGGGCGGGGCAATACAAAAACGCAAATACAACACGGAAGCCACAATCCCCAACACAAAAATCAGCACCACCGGCCCGCGCTGGCGCCAATCGCTGCCCAACGGAAGCAGTGCGGCCAGAAAAAATATGGTGGTGATGCGACAAAGTGAAAATACTAACACCAACATTATAAAAAGTGCGATCCATCTGGTGGTGGACCGTTGTTGATATACCTGCCACAACACATACACTAGCACAGTAGAAAAAAATAAGTGCAGTAATTCCGGAAAATAGGAGTAAATGTAAACCGTGAACTGTTCTGATATCAGTAGAATACCGGCCAACAATAGTTTATCTTCCATCAGCAATTGCAATAAGAATACTATTGCCAACATGAGACAGGCCAACACAAAATGAAACCTGATGAATAAACTGTTGGCATTACCAAAAACCATCTTCAACGTGCCATACACCACATTATAACCAGGCCCATACCAATTGAATCTGCCGACTTTTGAAACATCTTCTGCAATACAACTTTCGGCCTGCAGGCTTTGCGTTTCTGCAAAAAGTTGAGCCGATCCGTAATAAATCACCTCGTCTTCATGCGCCACAAAGTAAGCGTCATCTTTAATAGTCTCTAGAAATTCCCAACTCAATGAAAGAAAAGCAGCGATCACCAACAAGGCTAAAACCGCTAAGCGGATTCTAATCTGGTGAGCAAGCATTATATTTAGGAGTTTTTTCATCACTCAAACCAACTTTCAAAGAAAGTGAATAAACGGATATTAATTACTGGCGTGGCCGGAATGATTGGGTCGCACCTCGCGGAAGATTTGCTGGCAAAGGGATATACAGTTACAGGAATTGACGACCTCACTTATGGAAAGATGGAGAACCTTGTCAATTGTGTTGACCATGCGCAGTTCAAATTCTACCGCGTGAGCATTTTGGATTTTGACACGCTGAAGATTTTAGCCAAAGATATGGGCACCATTGTTCACTTGGCAGCGGTAAAAAAAATTGCCGAGAAGGACATCAGTTTGCCCACGCTCATGGTCAATACAAAAGGCACTGAAAATGTGTTTGAAGCCGCCAAAATGTGGGGATGCAAAGTGGTCTTCGCGTCAACCTCTGATGTATATGGCATGTCACCGGATCTTCCATTGAACGAAAACGGTGATTTGCTGATTGGCCCAAGCATGATCAAACGGTGGAGCTACGCGGTTTCAAAGTTGTATGGCGAGCAACTGGCATTTGGCTATTTCAACGACCACAAGGTGCCCATGGTGGTAATTCGGTATTTTGGTGGGTTTAGCCCGCGGTCGAGCTTTGCCTGGAGTGGAGGACACGTACCTATCTTTATCAGAGCTATTTTAAATGATGAAGAAGTGACCGTGCATGGCGATGGTTCGCAAACGCGATCGATGGGCTTTGTCACCGACTTGGTGAATGGAACTATACTTGCCATCGAAAACGAACATGCCGTTGGCGAAGTGATCAACATAGGCAATGATGAAGAATTATCAGTGATCGATACAGCAAAACTCATTCATCAGGTTGCGAATACTGGCAAACCGCTAAGAGTAAAATATTTACCTATGAATGAGGTTTTCGGTCAGTACAAAGATATCCAACGCAGAATACCTGATTTGGCAAAAGCAAAACAATTATTGGGCTATTCGCCAAAGATAAAGTTGAAGGATGCGGTTGAACTTACGCTTGCTGAAATCAAGAAAAGCAGATGATTTATTTCCTCATCCCGGTATTCAATGAAGAATTAAACATTCCTAACTTGTTTACCGAGTTAAATGCGCTCTACCTGCAAGAAGAACTTTTTTTTGTTTTTTCAGACGATGGCTCGAGCGACCAAACCAAAAATCTGATTCAGCAACATTTTGCGCAAAAGCAATTTGTAATTTTGGGAGATGGCATCAACCGTGGGCCTGGGGCGGCTTTTAATACCGGATTTGAATGGATTTTGTCCTCGAGCAAAAATCCAAACGACCGGGTGGTTACGATAGAGGCTGATTGCACTTCTGACTTATCCATTTTGCCTGTAATGCTGACGCTCAATCAAATGCAGTATGATCTGGTACTGGCATCAGTATATGCCCAAGGCGGTGGATTCGACAAAACCTCATTCTTCCGAAAATTCACTTCTGCTGTTGCCAACTTCATTTTCCGGTTTTTGTTCAACGTGCAGGTACTCACGTTGAGTTCTTTCTATCGGGTTTATTCAATCGATATCCTGCGGAAGATAAAAACAGCGCAGCATTCCATTATATCAGAAGCAGGTTTTATCTGTATGTTAGAAGTATTGGTAAAAGCCATTCATCAAAAAGCGAAGGTGATTGAAGTGCCCATGAAGTTGCATTCAAACAAAAGGCGAGGCCAATCTAAAATGAAGGTGTTGAAAACAATGTTTCAGTACTTTTCTTTTTTACTAAAGAATCAGTGGGCTTCTCGTGAATGAACCCAGCCCGGCTATTGAATTGTCATTACCGTTTATTTTTTTGATCGATGGATTGGGCACCCTGCTCACCGCTACCATGGTAGGTGTTGTAATACCCCGGTTTGCCGATTTGGTTGGCATGCCTCCACCGATTCTTCATACACTTGCCGTGGTGGCCCTTATTTTTTCCGTTTACTCTTTTGCGTGCTACAGGCACAAGGTGGTGCACAGGAGCTTTCTGGTAACCATTGCAGTGGCCAACGGTTTTTATTGTCTCGCCAACCTCATCATTGTGTTGTGGCAGGCCTCGCAATGAACAATTTTCGGTATCTGTTACTTCCTCATTGAGTCGATGCCGATAGCTACACTGGCTGCGTATGAATGGAAAACTGCGCGGAGGCTGGGTAAAAACTAATTCAGTCATCATCATGTGATGTGGCACAGCCGGTTTCCAAACCTAATGGTGATAAAAATCATTTTCCGAGCGTAACACTTGTTGCAATTTTGCACCTCGCTGAATTCCACATTTGCATCAAAAATCATAATGAAAATCGAACAATTGTATACTGGATGCCTGGCTGAAGCGGCCTATTATATTGAAAGTGAAGGGGAAGTTGCCATTATTGACCCATTGCGCGAATCTGCCCCCTACATTGCCAGGGCAAACGCCAACGATGCCAAGATAAAATATGTATTGGAGACCCACTTTCATGCTGATTTCGTATCCGGGCATGTAGACCTTGCCAACAAAACCAACAGCACCATCGTATTTGGCCCTACCGCGCAACCCGGGTACGCGGCACACATTGCCTGCGATGGTGAAATCCTCTCATTGGGGAAAGTTCACATAAAGGTGTTGCACACTCCAGGGCATACGATGGAGTCGAGTTGCTTTTTGCTCTTGGACGAAAACGATCGGCCTCATGCCGTTTTTACTGGCGATACATTATTTGTAGGAGATGTGGGCCGCCCCGATTTAGTGCAAAAATTGAAGAAGGAAATCACCCCGCAATACCTGGCGGGTTTGTTGTACGATTCGTTGCGCAACAAACTAATGACGCTGCCTGATGATGTGGTTGTGTACCCGGGGCACGGACCTGGAAGTGCGTGTGGGAAAAAAATGGACCCGGAAACTATCTCCACCATCGGCAAACAAAAGAGATTCAACTACGCTTTGCGTGAAGATATGACCAAGCAAGAGTTCATCACCGCAGTAACCGATGGACTGGTGGAGCCGCCTCAATACTTCCCTGCCAACGTGATCATGAATTTGACCGGTCAAATTGCGAGTATGGACGAGTTGCTGCAACGTGCGAACCACGGATTAAAACCAAAAGACTTCGTCACAAAGGCGAACGAAAAAGGAACACTGGTTCTCGACACCCGGCAAAAAGACGCATTCGCAGCCGGGCACATACCAAAATCTATTTTTATCGGTATTGACGATTCCTTTGCACCGTGGGTCGGCACACTGATTCAAGACTTGGGAACACCCATTTTGCTGGTGACCGACCGGGGCCGTGAAGAAGAGGCAATCACCCGATTGAGCCGTGTTGGTTACGACAACACCATTGGGTACCTGCAAGGTGGTATGCCAGCATGGATCAACGAAGGGTTACCGGTTTCTTCACTGCAGGAAATAACGGCAGAAGAGTTCGCTTTGATCAATAACCCAACAATACATTTGATTGATGCACGCAGGAAAAGTGAATTTGATACGGAGCATTTAGAGGGAGCCGAGAATTTCCCACTGGATTTTGTGAACAAGCATATTTCCAGGCTTGATAAGAATACCGAGTATTTCATCCATTGTGCAGGGGGGTACAGGTCCGTCATCTTGTGTTCGATCTTAAAAGCCCGTGGCTTCAAAAAGTTGATCAACATCAAAGGCGGATACAACAGGTTGGCAAAAACACCACTGAAACGTACTGAAAACCATTTGATCAATACCGAGTTGTGACGTTACTCATCCCATGAGGAAATGATATAGCGAATAGAAGCTCATGGCGCCCATTATCGCTACTGCCAGCCAACCCGCCACCAGCAAACTGCGCGGATGTTGATAGCGCCCAACAATATTCGTTTTATTGGCTGCCAATAAGATAATCGACAATGCTATGGGGAGCGTAATGCCATTGACGGTGCCGGCCATCACCAGTAATTTTACCGGGTTACCCACCCACATAAACACCAAAGCAGAAATTAAAATAAAAATCGATATAATCATGCGTTGTTGCTTAGCGAGTACCGCATGAAAGCTGGTGACAAAAGAAATGGAGGTATATGCACACCCTACTACCGAAGTAATTGCAGCTGACCATATCACGATGCCAAAAAATTTATAGCCGATCGCGCCAGCGGCATGTTGAAAAACAGAAGCAGCGGGGTTGCCTTTCGCCAATGCAGTGCCGCAAACCACCACACCCAATACAGCCAGAAACAGCACCACACGCATCACACCCGTGATCAAAATACCGCTGACAGCACTGCGGCTGACGGTGGCGAGTTGAGCCGTGCCCGTAATGCCGGCATCCAACAGCCTGTGTGCACCCGCAAAACTGATATAACCTCCCACCGTGCCTCCCACCAGCGTCACTATTGATAGCGGGTCGATGCGATCGGGCCAAAAACTTCTGTATGCCACCTCTGCCAAAGGCGGGTTAGAACTGATCGCGACATAGGAGGTGAGTGCAATCATCAAAAAACCGAGCACTTTAGCAAAAGCGTCAAGTGCTTGGCCAAATTCCCTGAGCCAGAAAATACCCAGAGCTACCACACAACTAATGGCCGCCCCTGATTCGGGCTGCACGCCAAACAATACTTGTACACCTAAGCCACATCCGGCCAGGTTGCCGATGTTAAACACCAGGCCGCCCATGACAATCATCGCGGCCAGAAAGTACCCAAGGCCGGGCACAACCTGATTCGCAACATCTTGTGCGCGGTGGCCACTCATGGTGAGTATGCGCCAGATATTGAGTTGAACTCCAATATCGAGCAAAATTGAAATGAGAATGACGAATGCAAAACTTGATAATAACTGCTGTGTGAAAAAAGTTGTCTGGGTCAAAAATCCCGGCCCGATGGCAGAGGTAGCCATCAGAAATGCCGCACCAAGAATTGCTGATTTACTCTTTTTCATTCAATACCCGAGAGATACTATTTCCCTGGCGCGGCCACGCTTATCCCAGCCTCCAGTAGTTTACGGTGAATCAATTCGGCAAAAGTTGCTGCGTAGGCGCCATCTCCATGCAGACAAATTGTATCAGCCGAGATGTTAACAAGCGCACCATTCGTTGCGGTTACTTTCTTCTCTTTGACCATGTTCATCACTTGTATGAGTGATTCAGTTTCAGACTCGATCAGCGCATTCTTCTCGGTGCGGGGCGTAAGAGACCCGTCAGATTGATAGGTGCGATCTGCAAACACCTCGCTGGCGGTTTTCAACCCAATATGAGATGCCTGTTTAATCATATGGCTGCCGCTCAATCCGTAGTAGATCAATGTAGGATTGAAATCAAAAACAGCGTGGGCAATGGTGCGGCTCATGGCTTCATCTTTTGCAGCCATGTTGTAAAGTGCGCCATGCGGCTTTACATGGTGCATGGCAGTCTGCTGCTTGCGGCAAGCTGCATCCATTACAAATAGTTGAAGCGTTACCAATTCATACAACTCGCGGTCGCTCAGTTTTATGTTGGTGCGCCCGAAGTTTGCCTTGTCTTTGAAACCAGGGTGCGCGCCAATCGCTACGTTTTGTTTTTTGCAAAGTGTAATAGTATCGGCAATGGTTTCGTCATCGCCTGCATGAAAGCCACAGGCAATGTTGGCGCTGCTGATCCAGGGCATAATGGCGGCATCGTTGGGCATCCCTTCGCCCGTGTCGCAGTTGAGGTCGACTGTCATGAACCACAAGATACAAAAATGTAAGAATTTTCAGCATTTATCCCAATGCCATTTACAGATGCCTTTCACCGTTTGCTCAACTGCCACCAACTGAAGTTGCACGATGCCAACATAGACTGCTGTGGTTGGTGGCTGATTGCTGGCATGTGGCCTCGTATTTCATGTTTACTCATTCCTCAATCTTTTGACGGGGTTTGCCCGCGCAGCCCTGATCGATTGGAAACTGTCTGTTGACAACGTCTTCATGGACGCGCCAGTGCCTGCGTTTGCAACTATCCACCAGCCTACAGCGGTGTGATATTCGTATTTTTGCAGCCTGGCAGTCATCGGATAAAAAAATGAAGTTGTATTGATTCAAAATTTATTCGGAAGACTTTATCAATCACGGAGCTTTATTTCACAGCTCATCTGTAGTTGGCGCAGCGACTGCTGCTGCTTTGTCCAAAGTACTTCTGCCTCTGTAAGGGTAATGATTTCAAAGTGTACAGAATCGAGTGGGTTTCGTTGTGCAAATGCCGGCAAGTCTACCGCGGCCACTTGCAGCACACGCGGATAGCCCCCTGTGGTTTGATGGTCTGCCATCAGCGCTATCAATTGACCGTTGGGTAGTATTTGAATGGTTCCAAACGTGACTGCTGTTGACAGTAATTCCATTTTGTGTTGTGCATTCAGTGTAGCACCTTGCAGGCGATAACCCATGCGATCGCTAACAGGCGAGATCAAAAAATTTTCAGTTATCAATGCTTGCTGACACTCATTGCTCATGGCACTCCACTCCGGGCCGTTGATGCAGCGGATCGCCCCGGGCGCCTGCTGATTCATCTCCACATGCCAGTTTGAAATTTTCAATTGCCTGTTCGCACCACCATATCTACGAAAAGGAATTACATCACCTTTCTTGAGTGCGCGGCCCAAGCCGCCAGCATTTACCTTCAAATTTGTGTTTACACTGCCCAGCCAGGGTTTTATGTTCAAGCCGCCACCAACAGCCAGGTACACAAATCTGCCCGATTGTCGTTTCGCAAAAGTTAACTTACTGCCGGCCGGCACACAGCACAGTTTTCCGTTTGGCAGCGGAGTACCGTTGACCCGAGCTGAAAAGTTGGCACCCAATAAACAGATAGTGGCAGAATGATTGAATCTGATCGTGGCAGCCGGGAAACTCATTTCGATCACACCCTCGTTGGCAGCATTACCCACCACGGCATTTGCTGCTTGCATGGCCCAGCGATCCATTGCTCCTCCCGGGTTGATACCCAAATGCTGATAGCCTGGCCTTCCACCGTCTTGTATAGTATCTAAAATACCTGCGCGAATGACCTCCAGACTCATCGTGTTGAAAGAAACTTTGCCACATCAAATGCTTCAAACTCACTCTTGGAAACAGGGAAAAACCTGACGCGGTCGCCCGGTTCAAAAAAAACCGGATTAGGTTTTCGGATATCAAAAAGAGGCAATGGTGTGCGTCCGATGATGTTCCAACCGCACGGAGAATCAACCGGATAGATGCCTGTCTGCTCACCTGCAATGCCCACACTGCCCGCGGGCACCCACGTACGTGGCTTGGTTAACCGCGGTGAAGCAATGCGCCCATCTACTTTACCCATATAGGCAAAACCCGGCAGAAAACCAATCATATAAATCCGGTAGGTGGTTTCAGTATGTAAAGTAACCACCTGTTGGTGGCTGATTTTTTTTTCGCGTGCTATGAGAGGTAAGTCCAACGCAAAGGAAGAATCATAGCACACCGGAATTTCGAGCAGCCTGGAAGCAAGACCAAACCCTTCAGTTGACTGGTCAATGGCTTCTTGCAGTAAACTTGCCGCAAAAACTGACGCAGAGGTATTTGCATGACGAAGTGCCAACGGATCATATACCACGGTAACTGTGTTGTAAGCGGGAATCACATCTGACCACACTGGATTTTGCTTAAGTTGCCGATAGAGGGCATGAACTCTTTCGTTCACTTGTTCACTCAATCCCTCGCCCACCTTTACGGCAAGTGTGAATTCATTGATGGTGTAAATCGTCATGCATCAGCAATTTACACAACGATTCGTGATGTACATATCTCTGGAAAGGGGTATTTGGCTACCGGTCTTCTTTTTTTGGTGTTGATTGAATACCTGCATGGATCATCACCGCGCGCAACAATCCATATCCATACTTTCCACCGAGCCTGTCAAATAAATCCTTTGATACAAAGGGTTGTGGCATTTCTTTCAATACGGCAGTAATTTCGTTCACTGTTTCCTCTTCAATAAACTTGAAAATGCTGATGCGTTTTTCTGCGACAGCCCGGCCGAGGTGACCTTCAATGGTGCCCGCTGCCAAACCACGCTTTGCGGCAATTTCAGGTATGGTCAGCCCTTCCTCCAGCAAGGTGAGCGTAACCTCAAAAGTACTCGGCTCATCTTTATTTTGTCGTTTCGCCTTGCGCGCGCGGTGATACTTTTGCGCATCACTTGCCTCAACTTTTACTTTGGTGCGAATCTCATCCAGCATCATATAACGGTGCTTTTCCCGATCCATATCACTGTTTGAAAAATCAAATTGGTCTCTGTTTTGCAAAATGGCCTCAGTGACGTTCACTGCCTTGTCTACTTGTTCTAACTTTTTTGCCAGCAGTTGGTCTGCATCTGCCAAATCGGCCGCGTAACTTTTCACTCTTTTTTGAAAGCGCATCTTTTCAATTTCTTCAAGCAGAAGTTTTGTCACCTCGCGCAACCTGGTAATGTAGTAATCACGCCCTTTGGAGAGGCGCTCCAGTAACAAGTCGAACTGACGGTTGTTGAGCAAGTCTGTTAACTGCCTTCGAAATTTTGACGTGTTTAGCCCTTCGGCAGCAAGCATGTTACTGACTTTTGTCAACAATGGTTGATCAGAGTTGGCCTCGCTGGCATTCACGTACTCCCGCGTGATGTAGGCTATATCCTTGGTGATTGATTCAAACTCAAATGTTTTGTCAATCAGGTCTTGGATAAATTCGTGTTGCATCGCCTTCATCTTGGCCGGCAGTTCGTTTGGCTTATGGTGGTCATTACTAAACACGGCCACATGTTTGTCTGTGGATATCACGTTGGGGTCAATCCGGGTCCTCAACACCAATCCATCCAGCGACTTCAGTCTGGATAGCGCCACATATACCTGTCCGTCTGCAAAGGCCTGACCTACATCAATAATAGCTTTATCAAACGTAAGCCCCTGACTTTTGTGAACAGTAATTGCCCAAGCCAGTTTGATCGGATACTGCTCAAATGTACCGATCACTTCGTCATCGAGTTCTTGTGTGCGGGAATTGAGTATGTATTTTTTGTTTTCCCATGTTTCTTTCTTCAACACATACGTTTGTTGCGACTCGGCCATTGATACTTCAATCCCATCGTCTGATACCGCTGCTATTGTAGCCAGTTTACCATTGAAGTATGCTTTCCCTTCGTTGTCATTCTTTGTGAACATGATCTGGGCACCCTCTTTGATTTCGAGCCTCGACAAAACAGGGTACATGCTTTCGGGAAACTCTCCTTCAATAGTTGCCTCCAGTAAATACGAAGGCTTATTCAGCGCATGCAGCGCCTTTAGATTAATCTCATCTGCAATGTAGTTGTGCGTGGTAATGGTGATGATTTCAGAGATCCGACCAATTTCATCTGGCGAGCGGTAGTGCTGATTGAGTAATTCAATGTCTGCCTGGGTGGCGTTGTTGCTACGTAAGTTGTTGAGCAACTGAATAAATCTATCATCTTTCTGGCGAAAAATCTTCTCCAGTTCGATGTAAACAAATCGGCCTCCCTTCAACGCCTTTGATTCGAAAAACCACGCACTTGGATAGTATTTCTTCAGCGTATCCATTTCAGCCTGCTTTACCACGGGTGGAAGCTGAAACAAATCGCCAATCAGCAGTAGCTGTACACCGCCAAAGGGCTGGCGAAAATTTCCTTTCGCTGCCTTTAGCCGGTAGTCAATGGCATCGAGCAAATCTGCCCGCAACATGCTTACCTCGTCAATCACCAATAAATCGATCGTGCGGAGTATCTGTTTGCGGCTGCTGTTCAATGGATGCTTTCTGGCTAGTGTGTTTGATGTGTACACATTACCGCTTTCAGGCACGATTGCCTGCCTGTCTGGCACAAACATACCCATGGGAAAAAGAAATTGCGAATGAATGGTAACGCCTCCGGCATTAAGGGCTGCTATACCGGTGGGGGCAACAATCACAAATGTTTTGTGCGTTCGTTTGGCAAGGCTTTTCAAAAATGTGGTTTTACCCGTGCCCGCCTTACCGGTCAAAAAAATATGGGCACCGGTGCTGTTGACGAATTGAATAGCCGAGGTCAACATCTCGGTCTCCATGTGTTCATTCGGTGAGGCCATGAAAGGGTGGTTGAATCAAATAACGCAAAAAGTTATACCATTTGGTTAGATTTGGCAAATGAAAAATATTGGCATACTTTCCTTTTGGTTGGGAAGCAGCATGTTGATCTGCGCAAGCTTTTGTACCTACGGACAGCAGAAAATTACTGCCTACAAAGTATTTGGCGGAGTGGTGTATGAACTTGACGACAGCGTAACGATCAGTCCGCGGCAAGTTTCAATGTTGGTGAAAAAAAATACAGAAGCTTACCGGGAATTCAAACTCGCTCGAAGCAAAAACACCATTGCGGGCGTGTTGGGATTTACGAGTGGGGTGCTTACTGCAATTCCTTTGATAACATCGGTAAGCGGTGGGGAGCCTGAATGGTGGTACGCGGCCGCAGGCGGGGGATTGGCTGCATTATCGGTGCCCTTTCTTTGGTCGTACCGTGCACATGCAAACGGTGCTTTGGAAAAGTATAACAGCGGGCGACAATCAGGTAGCGCGTGCGTACGGCCAGCGGTTTTTTTCAATGGTACTCAAGCAGGTTTTTTAATCCGCTTCTGAATCAATCTTTTTTGTAAACGGAAATCGGGAAATCGTTTCCGCGCATGAAACCGGTAGAATATTGTGCTTCGCCTCCATATTGTTTGTGAGCTCTGGCACCCGCGCTTCCATGTGGAATTTCAATTCATTGGCGGTGATCTTGCCATCGCCATTATCTTCTCTGCCATCCAGCACCTCTAACAGTGGATAGGTAAAGGCACTGTGTTTGAGCACATCAAACTCAACAGCGAGTTGTTTGGAGCCCGCTGAGGCGATCATCACCACGCCCGAGCTACGGGCCAATTGCACCCTGGCGTTCTCATCCCCGGCAACGGCACGTGTCTTCATCCCTTTTAAGGCAGCGCCAGAGTGGCATGCATCCATCAGCACAATTTGTTTTGTCGACCGAATACTCGTCCAATAATTCTTTAGTTCATCATCTGAAATACCTCGGGTCTGTAACTGCTGGGTAGCACCATACAGTTTGGTCACATCAGTAGGCACAAAATAAAATGCTGCATCACCATCCTTGTCGCGGTTGTCTTCATCCAAACTCCATGGCCGGCATAAAAAAATACAAAAACATCTTGGGGTTGCGCTTTGGAAGCGATGGCCTTAAACGCGTCTACAATTTTTGTTTTGGTAGCGCTTTCATCATAAATCTCAACTTTGTTGATCGTTTTAAAAATACGGCCACCTTGCTGTGTCAGTTTTTCGGCAAATGCTTTGGCATCAGGTTGAGCATCATTGAGATTGTATGAACTGTTTGCATACTTATTGATGCCCACCACCAGCATGTGCAGCGAGGCCGTAGCAATCACTTGCCCTACATATTCTATTTTCAATACTTCTCCGCGCGATTCTATCCGTTGGTAATTCACCACCACCCTAAATTCATTTGTCTCGTTGAGCAGGTCAACAGTATAAGTCTTTGTTACTTTTTCACCTTCTCCATTGGTTTTTAACTTGTCATCAGATATAATCAGTTTATCATTCTGAAAAATTTTTACTTCCTTTACACCGCTGCCGCCATCGTAGTCTCTACCTCCAGCGGCAGCTGCTTCTGAACGGTCATTAACTTCCCGTTTTGATAATCGATCAGCTTTTTTTCGTGCAGTGCGTCTGTAGTAAAAAACCCAGCCGATGGGCGGTGCAGCTTTGACAAATCAAAAATTCGCTCGCCCTCCTCGCGCAAAATATCTTCTACCCTTTTACCCTGCGAAATGCTCTTCTCCATTTGCTTGGGTCGATAGTGTACTTCAAAGTACTACTCTGCCGTGTAAAAATCTGCGAGCTTATCAATGCCTCTGTTGACATGCCATCCAAAATATTGACTGCCAGATGAGGTGCAGGCAAAATATCCTTTGTGCGCCCAGCAAACCCATTCGTTGTCTTCTGTAATAAACAGCGTGGCAAACGGCAACACCGACTCGCCAAGGTTTTTGTACACTTCTTCAATCCTCTTGTATGTCTTATCGCCATTGCCCTTCAAGTGGTCAATCACCGCTCGCCAGGCATTCTTTGACGGTTCGCGTGTGAGCGAATCAACCGGCAGCAATGAGAAGAAATTGGCCCAACTCGCATCCGAGAACGCTTGGCGCAGGCTAGGTGCCGCACCGGTTTCGTCCATCTTCCACAAGATAATCGTTTGGTCTTCACCCTCGGGAGGCAAGATATCGGCCATCTGCACTCACCGTTACCGAGCAGATGCTGCCGTTGTGGCCGATGAAATCTTTTTGGAAAAACCCGTTGCGGTCATACATACTGAGCGAAAAATCGCTGGCTACAACCACATTGCCATTTTGCATGCCCTGAAAATCCACGATGCGACCATCAGTATCAGGTGAGTTTTCAATCGATTCATTTTTGGGCAGCTCTGGCCTGTATTCCGAAGATTGAGCGATACCTCGGTTAAAGTCTTGTGCCGGTGAAATAAATTTAGGGGCTTCGGAGTTCAACTTCAGCAAGCTAAAATCAAAACTACGGTTGAAATCGCCAGGTTTTGAAATCACATTTTGCGAGTTAAACAACTCTAGCCCGGAACCAAATGCCAGATTTTGGATGGCGCTGCCCTTGCCTCTTACCCTGCGAACGGTTTTTCCATTGATCGGATTCCACTGGTGAATCTCGTTATTGTTACCGCCCGCTGAGGCAGCCACATAGCTACCGTTGTCAAGCGGTGAAAAAACTGCTGCCATCACCGTGTTGGCATGCCCGTTGAAGTCGGTGAACTTGTTGCCACCGGGAACTCCATAGCTGATGCCGTGCCCCGTTACGTCCAAACCCACCACAATTTTTCCATCGTGCGAGAAAGCAATGGCATTGATGGGCTCAGCCGTGGTGAGCTCCTTCACAAACGATCCATCGGCACGCCATAAAAAAAATTCTTTCGAATGACTGCTCGATGCCATGTAAGTGCCGTCAGGCGAAAACACAATCTTATTGACTTCGCCACGGTGGCGGTTCCAAAAGCGTGGATTGGCTTTCAGTCCACTCTTTTCGAGCATCGCTAAACCGTATACGGTGATTTCATTCTTTCCCTCTACGGCTAAGGCGACATCCATCGTCACGGGGTTCATAGCCAGATACTTTACCGGGCCTCCCGCATTGAGCGTAGCCACTTCATTGTATGAAGCGGATGGGCTCACACTCCAAACCCTGACAGTAGCATCATCACTCCCACTCACCAGGTATTTGCCATTTGGGGTAAAGGCCAGACTGTTCACCACGTTTGACTGCCCCAGCGCAGTCTCAACCTGAACTCCCTCGTTAATATCGATGATGGCAATATAGACCTGGTTATCGGGGGTAACGGTATAGCCCGAAATGGACAACAGCGCACCATCGGGCGAAACCGCTGAAGCATACAGCATTCCAGCGGAGCCGTCTCCAATTTGTGACTCAAATTTTTTCAGCATGTCCCCGGTGGAGGCGCTCCAAATGCGGACGGTTTTATCTTCCGAAACGGAAATAATCTTTTCGCCATCGGGGGTGTAGTTGAGATTTTGGACCTTTGCAGAATGGCCCAAAGAATTGATCACAATGCATTGATCACAATGCGTGGCAAACCCACCTGCGCCACAGATGCAAGCGCACATACAATCACTGCAAACAGGCTTGAAGATAACTTTTTACTCATGCAAAACTTTCGGAATTAGTTTTTTGCCAACTTACTAATTTACTTTTTTTATCGGCAAGGGCGCAAAAAGTAACCCTAATTAAAAATCAATGGAATGCCCTGGGAAATCCGATTGCGCCCGGTGCAGATGAAAATCAGCCGTTTTATAGTGAATTTTATCTTAGGAGGCAGTTTTTGTTAGATTATTTACGCTGAAGGCGATCGCCTGATCCCCGAAACAACGTAAAAAAGCGCCAATTGCGATGATATCAATCCAGATGATGATGAGTTTGTTGTAACAAAGAAAAGCCCGCATCAATTTTCTCATTGCGTGATGCTGAACTCTTCACCACGGAAGTAACTTTCTCAAGTTTTTTATTGATGAACATCCTGCCTCTGACACAATTTCTATGCATCGGTCGAGAACTTTGACTTATTATTGCCTAAATTTAGTATGACATGAACGCACGCATTTTACTGAGCAGTTTCATTTTGTTCGCTGTTGTGACCGCTTATGCACAACCGGAAAAGAAATCTATACCGAAAAATTGGTTTCTGCTCGACCCGCAGACCGACAGTGTGCAGGGTGTAAGTGCAGAAAAGGCTTACAGCACGTTGCTGCAAGGGCAGCCATCCAAAACCATTTTGGTGGCCGTCATCGATTCAGGCATTGATATTGACCACGAAGATTTGAAAAGTGTAATCTGGACGAACGAAAAAGAGATTGCCGGCAATGGTGTTGACGATGACAAGAACGGTTACATCGATGATGTTCATGGCTGGAATTTTATCGGTGGAAAAGACGGGAACGTGAATGCTGACACGTACGAACTGACACGCGAATACATGCGCATGGAGAAGAAATTTGCCGCCTTGGATACCACCCGTTTGACCAAGAAGTTAGCCACCGAATTTGCAGCATTTAAAACCATCAAAATAAAATACGAAAAACTAAAAGCTAAAAATGAGCAGCAATACAGCCTGTACAGCAACATGTACCGCAATGTGCGGCAAAGTGTTGACACCATTAAGGCGCGGCTGAAGACGGATACCCTTACACCCGAATTAGTTAAAAACTTCGAGAGCAACGACCCGCGATTACTGTTTGCCAAAGGATTTATCCTGAACATGTATAAAAACTCCGGTGACGATGCGGACATCGAAACGTTCATCAGCCAGGTGAAAGAAGGCGTTGATTACTACGAGGTAATTGTGAAATACGGTTACAACCGCGATTTTGATTCGAGGCAAATTGTGGGCGACAACTATGCTGATTTATACGAACGCGGCTACGGCAACAACGATGTGGAAGGGCCGGATCCGACCCACGGTACACATGTAGCGGGCATTATCGGTGCTGATCGCAAGAATGACATCGGTATCAAAGGCATTGCCGACAATGTAAAAATAATGCCCATACGTGCTGTGCCCAACGGTGACGAGCGCGACAAAGACATCGCCAACGCCATCATCTACGCAGTAGACAATGGCGCAAAAATCATCAACATGAGTTTCGGCAAATCATTCTCACCAGAGAAAGAGGCAGTAGATAGAGCGGTTCGATATGCAGCCACGAAAGGCGTGTTGTTAATACATGCAGCGGGCAACGATGGCAGCAACATTGATATGGACAAAAACTTCCCCACCAAGAAATTTCTCAACGGAAAGGAGGCAAAAAACTGGATTGAAGTAGGTGCTAGTGCGTGGGGTGCCAACGATGAATTTGTGGGCAGTTTCAGCAACTATGGAAAGAAAATGGTTGCATTGTTTGCACCGGGTGTGGACGTCTACTCTACTGTGCCCAACAACCAGTACAAGAACGAAAGCGGCACCAGCATGGCCAGCCCGAGTACGACAGGTGTAGCCGCGCTGCTCTGGTCTTACTTTCCTGATTTGACCATGGAGCAGGTCAAAGACATTTTATTGAAATCAACCCGCAAATTCGACAACCTGAAAGTGTTGAAGCCCGGGAGCAAAGACGTAATTTTGTTCAGCGAATTGAGCAGCACGGGTGGCGTGGTAAACGCCTTTGAAGCAGTGAAGATGGCCAGGGGCACCAAACGAAGATCAACCGAAAACTAGCCCCCCGCATGCTCAAATGACATCGCCACCGTCCGAAAGATTGAATCCTACTCGCACTCAACCCAAATAGCGTACATGCTGCTGCGATGGAATCACCAACAAATGGACTTCAGTCTGGTGCACTGCCCTTAGGGTGGATGGTGCACTCAACAGCATCAGGTGAGTCAATATTATCGCCCGGCTTATTTCTCGATGTCTTCCAAAAATACTATATTTACATCACTTTCACCGTTATTGGCGATCAGTCATTGAAAGCCACTCGTAATCATCTCTTCGTAAAAAATACCAATCATATGTCCAATATTTCTCAATCCAGAATTTCCAAAGGCCCTTGTCTAACTGCGTTGAGTATAACGCTCCTGTGGGTTGCTGCCAGCCTACCCGTTTTTGCCAATAACCTAACCATCGGCCCCCCGACTGTGTCGGGCAGCAATATCACCTTCACCATCTCGTGGAACAACAGTTGGTTCATCACACTGGGTTCTGCGAACTACGATGCCGCTTGGGTGTTCGTCAAGCGCCAGAGTTGCACGGATAACCTTTGGAGGCACGCCCCTGTAAGCACTTCCAATGTTCACTCCGTAACCGGGGGCGTGCTGCAAGTTGACCCCGTAACAGACGGGCGAGGGGTTTTCATCCGAAGGTTTGCCGTTGGATCGGGTAACATAGCCACTGCCACCGTTACGCTGGTTTTGCAAACCCCAACCAATGCCGTTGACAACTTCCAGGTGCATGGCATGGAAATGGTTTTCATACCGCAGGGCGACTTCGCGATCGGATCGGGAAACGCTGCTAACAACTTAGACTGCAACTTTTCTCCGATTACTATTACCAACGCAATACAAAGCGCAGGACTGGCGGCCAGTTCATTCAATGGGCCTGCTGGCGCGGGCCAGTATTTTCAGGGCGTACCTTCTACCTTCCCAATGGGTTGGAATAATTTCTACGCCATGAAGTATGAAATCAGCCAGGAACAATATGCGGCCTTTTTGAATACCCTCACCTATACACAGCAAAGTGTGCGCATGGCCGCCAATCCCAACTCCGCCATTGGCACACCTGTTTTTGGTTCTCCTATTGCGCGCAACGGCTTGGAAATTCAAACACCGGGAACACCCGTTAACGTGCCGGCCGTGATTGGCAGCGACCTGAACAACAACAACGTGTACAACGAGAATGGCGATGGTCAAAACATTGCCTGCAACTTTTTGAGCTGGCCGGATCTGATTTCCTACCTCGATTGGGCTGCGCTGCGCCCCATGACGGAGTTTGAGTTTGAAAAACTTTGCCGCGGCACTGATAGCTACTTCCCAACGCAAGATGAGTACCCATGGGGTACTACCAGCGTTGTCGCAGCAGGAAGCAGCGCGTTGAACAATGCCGGAACAAATTCGGAGACATCAACTTCCTTTGGTGCAGGGTTGTCTGCCTATAATGGCACCGGGGGAACCGGCCCGCTCCGCTGTGGCTTTGCGGCAGGGGTAACCACCCGCCAACAGGCCGGGGCTGGTTTTTACGGCAACATGGATTTGGGAGGCAACGTGTGGGAGCAATGTATAGGTGGTAACGCCAACGCAAATGCTTCCGCTTTCACCACGGCCAACGGCAATGGCGACATTGGAACAACAGGCTTTTGCGATGTAACCACGTGGCCAGCGAATGGTGGCAACGGGAATCCAAATGCTTTGCGGGGAGGCGCTTGGAATCAAGGTTTTACTGACCTTCAAATTGCGAGAAGAAGTGGTCGTGGATCAACTTCAAACACCCGAGCTAATAACGTTGGGGGCCGAGGTGTACGAAGCTTTTGATACGCTATGTGGTGGAGGTTGGCTTTTTTTGGGGGAACGCTGCTTGGCGTAGTGGCAACTTTTGATGTAGCCGCTCAATATGCTGGGGGCGATGCAGATGGCGCTGCCGTGAACAGCCTTACCCAGTCAGTTTGTGGGCCACTCGCCACCGATCAAAATTTCTTTGGCGGAGATGGCGATGGTTTTGCTTCCAACACACTGTCCCAGTCGGCATGTCCCCCGTTGGCAAGCGATATAAATTTTTTTGGTGGCGATGGGGATGGCTTTGCCAGTAACAACTTAACCCAATCCACATGTCCACCATTAGCGACCGATCAAAATTTCTTTGGTGGTGATGGTGATGGGTTTTCAAAAAATGACTTAACCCAATCAGTATGCCCGCCCTTGGCAATCGATCAAAATTTCTTTGGCGGTGATGGTGACGGCTTTGCCAGCAACAGTTTATCTCAATCAGTTTGCCCCCCGCTGGAAATCGACTCTAATTACTTCGGGGGTAATGACGATGGATTTGCTCATAGCAGCCTCATCCAATCCGTTTGCCCGCCTCTTCAAATCGACTCTAATTTCTTTGGCGGTGATGACGATGGCTTTGCCTTTAACTTCATTCAGCAGTGCGATCCGCTGCCCATCGAATTGTTGGATTTCAATGTACAAGAGATTTCGGAGGGAATACTGGTGTCGTGGTCTACGGCAAGCGAAACCAACAACGACTTTTTCTCGGTCGAGCGCACGCAGAGCGCTGTGTCGTTCGAGCCTATCGGGATTTTACAGGGCGCGGGCAACAGTTTGGTCAAACTGGACTATTTATTCATTGACAGGCGGCCCCCTGTGGGCACTTCATATTATCGCCTGAAACAAACCGACTTTGACGGACAGTATTCTTACTCCACTGTAAAATCAATCACCATCGACAGAGTGTTGACCGAACCGGTTTTGATGATCTTCCCCAACCCAGCTACCACCCGGCAAGTTGAGGTGAAAATATTAGGAGCTACCAATGCTGTTTTTGAAGTTGACGTGGCAGATTTAACCGGGCGGTTGCTGCAGGTATTTGTCGTTGAAGTGGCCGAAAGCAGGAATGCAGCGTTTACGTTACCACTACCCGATGCCATTGCGCCCGGTGTGTATTTGGTGCGGGTAAAAGGTGAAAAAAACCAGTTGATCACCAAATTATTGATCAGGTAAAGTGCAAATGGTTATGTCTGATTACTACCCCTGGCGGGAATGCCGCATCAACGCAGGATCACCATCAAACCATTACTCGTTTCGGTTTTTCCATTTTTGTTCAGCTTGGTGAACCCATCAGCCTATTACACTCTGAGGGTGGTGCCTGGCGTTGCTCTTTTTAATTCTTTCCCTACCTTTATCCGAGAATTTTCACTTGAAATTATTTGTCATTACAATTCTGCCCGTGGGGTCACAAAACCTGACGGCACCGTTAGGATTGTCAGGATAAAATCAGACATTGAAAATGAAAAAAAAATTTTCGACTACAATAACATTCAATACTTTCATTTTCAATCGTCAGTACGAAGTGCAAAAAAGTCTAATGACTTTCTTGGGTTTACTCTGCCTGAAAAGACGAAGTTTTGTTTTGCCCCCTCACAAAAGACGATAACAGTTACCAATTTTACCGCGAAGCCACTTCAAACAAAAATACTTACCGCATGATACACCGTAGCAGAGTACTTCCACCCATGATTACTGGCATTTTAATACTGGTGGCCGCATCGCTGGTTATACCGGCACTTGCCTGTACCGGAATCACATTAAAATCAAAAGACGGCTGCGTAGTAGTGGCAAGAACAGTTGAATGGGCGCTCAACGATGCCCAGCACAACAAAATATTGATCGTACCGCGCAACAAGCAGTTTCGCGGGCAAACTCCGGAAGGCCACAACGGAAAAATGTGGATGGGCAAATATGGATTTGTAACACTCACCGCATACGGGCAACCCTACGGGCCTGACGGGCTAAATGAAGAGGGGCTATACGTGGGCGTTTACTATTTGCCGGGGTTCGCAGAATA
This sequence comes from Flammeovirgaceae bacterium UBA4659, assembly GCA_002405445.1. Lineage (GTDB taxonomy): Bacteria > Bacteroidota > Bacteroidia > Cytophagales > Cyclobacteriaceae > ELB16-189. The sequence goes on from DHLV01000158.1 coordinate 23,940, forward strand.
TTCTGTTTATGATAAAGCAAACGCTCATCGATCCATGAGTGTCGGAGACCTGATGCAATGGATGCTGTCGTCATTTAAAACAGTGGATGAAATCATCACCCACCTGAATGACATCATCGTTGTGAATGTTGACAACAAAGATTTTGGCGGAGCAGAACTTCCGTTTCACTTTAAAATTGTTGACCCCACCGGCAACAGTAAGATCATCGAGATCGTGAATAAGGGAGAAGTGAAAGTATATGAGCCCTACCTAGGGGTGATAACCAATTCACCCACGTACGACTGGCACATCATCAACCAGCGCAATTATTTGGGCCTATCGACAACACCCAACGGCACAATGAGGTTTGATGCGTATGAACAAAAACCAATTGGAGGGGGATCCGGTTTGTTCGGCCTTCCCGGAGATTTCACGCCACCATCACGATTTGTAAGGGCTGCGGCATTTACCGCATCATGCCGCCCTCTGCAGAACGCAGCGGATGCTGTGTTTGAATCTTTTCGGATACTTGATAATTTCAATATTCCCCTTGGGGCACAGGTGCCCTCCGATCGGCTGCCCTATGATATTGTGAGTGCTACGCAGGTTACCTCTTCGTCAGATTTACGAAATAAGGTGTATTACTACCATACGATGTGGAATAGGCAGGTCCGAAAAATCGATCTCACAAAAATTGATTTTTCCACCGTTCAGGAGCAAATGATTGATGATGACGTTTTAAAAACCAATCAGGTAAAAGATGTGACGCCCGTGAAAGCGCCTGTGGGCAACACAAAAAATAGACGTCATTAAACCGTTTACCCTCCACCGATCGCTACTAAATTTTTTGAAGTTGTTTTCAAGTATTTGCGCTACCAAGGCCCAAGATTACCGGAAAGTATTTTTGAGGTGCTTTCTGAGTATGGCACTCGCTGGCTGGTCTCAATTGACACATCCGCTGGTGGCTATCGTGCCGATCTTCGGATGATAAATCACAGAAACATCGTCCTGGTTGACTAATCGTCAACCTGCTCATTTCGATTTGAAACACTTACCGGCACTTCAAAAAGATTGATGCTGGTAATCAGTTCTGACCACCTCCACCCTCGCCCCCACCGCCAACACACCCTCCAGGGTATCCTTCCGCATAAACTATTCGAAGGTTATCTTGTTCAGCCCTGCTTGGTGAAATTTATAGTTTTTCATCAACAGAAATTGATGGTCGAATAAATCTCCAATGCCACTTTGGCCAAAAGGCTCGCCTGTTTTTTGATCGAACAGGTTGTTGACGACCATATTTTTCTCCAACACTACATCCTCTACTTTGCCCAACAACCAATACAAAAATGAAAGTGGTACCAGCATGGCAAG
>DHLV01000158.1:25553-30106 GCA_002405445.1 Flammeovirgaceae bacterium UBA4659
AGCCAGGCTCCAAAGAGATGGTGTTGTTCAGCGATTTGAGCAGCACCGGTGGATTGGTGAATGCGTATGAGGCGGTAAAGATGGCCAAGGAAATGAAAAGAAAAATAGGCGAGTAAAAAGATTTAATGCAGTAATTTGCTTTCTATCTTTAAGCTATGGAAAAAAAGATAGAACTGCGCAGCGAAGAAGTACAGGACATCATCAGCCAAGTGCCAGGGTGGCTGCTGCGGTGGGGCATCAGTCTCATTTTCATTTTGTTCATAGCATTGTTGGCCACCAGTTGGTTCATCCGCTAACCCGATGTAATCAAAGCAACGGTGGTGGTGACTACCAACCCCGCTCCTATCACCTTGGTAAGCCGGGCGAGTGGCAAGATTCTATTACTGAAAAAGTCAAACGAACCTGTAAAGAAAGATGAAGTAATAGCCATATTACAAACCAATGCCCGTTACGAAGACGTATTAAAACTAGAAAGAGTCATTAACCAACCCATAACAGAACAAAATTTTGCCCAAGCTTTGCAAGTAGGCGACCTGCAATCTTTTTTGAATAGCACCACACGCGCTTTGCTAGAATGGACGGCCTTTCAAAAAAATGACCTACACCAAAAACAAATAGTGCATTTGGAAAAGCAAATTGCCTCTTACAAGCGCCTCAATCAAAACTTGCAAAATCAGTTAGGTTTGATGAAAGAAGAAACAGTGCTCAGCCATCAGCAATTTAAGCCAGACTCCCTGCTCCTCTCACAAAAGGTAATCGCTCAACTTGATTTCAATAAAACAAAAGGCAATTACTTAATACAAAAGCGCTCTTTAAAAAATACAGAAGCTTCCGTCATCTCCAATCAGTTGCAGATTGACGCGTTGGAAAAACAATTGACTGAATTAGAAATTGATAAGAATACCAAAGAAGGGCAACTGCAAACCAATTACACTAACAGTTTGAACGAGTTGGCTGCACAGCTAAAAAAGTGGAAAGAGAACTATCTTTTCACTGCGACAACTGACGGCACGACCGCTTACTTGGGGTTTATTGAAAACGACCAGTTTATAGAAAGCAACAAACCACTCTTTGCCGTGTTACCTCATTCAAACCAATTGATTGCTAAGGCCGAAATGCCACTGACTGGTGCGGGTAAAGTAAAGGTAGGCCAAGCGGTGAACATCCGTTTACACAATTACCCCTTTGAGCAATTTGGTATGATCACAGGCAAAGTGGAAAGCATTTCTGACATACCCGAAAAAGAAAAATACACTGTTACCATCCATTTGCCCAATGGTATGACCAGCACGTACAACAAGAAGTTGGGTTTTACACCGCAATTACAAGGTGAGACAGAAATTATAACAGAGGATTTGAGGGTGCTGGAGAGGTTGTTTTATCAGATTAGAAAGGTGATATAACCAAAAGCATAACACTACATGCCAACGATTTTAACTATATCTGGCTTTCGATTTTTCTTTTACGCGAACGATCATCTACCGAAACATGTGCACGTTGAAAAGGGCGAGGGAACGGCAAAATTGAATCTGTTTCCGTTGAATTGGTAAAATCGAAGCGGATGAAGCCCGCAGAAATAAGAGAGATTCGTAACTTAGTGCTTGAAAATCGTGAATTGTTTAACCAAAAATGGGATGAATACTTTAATAGCAAATAAATCAACCCTCGCGTGTGAGGTATGGTTTACCAAACTACAATTTTTTGTGCGCCTCGAAGACGGGCGGGAACTTGCCGTGCCAATTGATTGGTTCCCTCGCCTACGCGATGCCTCGGACGCTCAGCGGGCTAACTGGCGCCTGATTGGCGGTGGTGAAGGAATCCACTGGGAAGACCTAGATGAAGATATTTTAGTGGAAGGACTAATGAGGTGATTACGCTACCCGACCCGGAGAAAAACACTTTTGATGTGCCCGAAAAAGATAAATAACTTACTTTCTATCTTGCAGATGGCATGACCAGCACGTACAAAAAGAAATTGCATTTTACTCCTCAATTACAAAGTGAAACGGAAATTATTACAGAGGATTTGAGGGTTTTAGAGCGAGTACTTTATCAGGCAAGAAAAATTCTTAGACCAGCCAAAGATTAGTGGCTCGTAAACGGGTAGTTTGGGATTTTCGTAAATTCAAGTTCTATGGCGTAAATTAGCGATGTGGTATTTACCTGTTCACGGATAGCCGATGCTGATTGGGCTAAAGTATTTTCTTACTTGCCTGATTCTAAGCTTTATCACGTTTGAAAGCATTCAGTGAATTGGATAACCGGGAATCTTGACATATTCTTCAACAGACATCTCTTTGATATCGATAGCTTCGATTACTATTTTTGATGAGTCCTGTCTTATTAAAACTACTTTCAAAGGCAGTCCTTGGTATCTGCCATCTAAAAAAAGTGTATTCCGATTTCCTTGTAATTTGGCTAACTGTTTTTTATAAGGTATATCAAATCTCTGCGAATGGTAAAATGTGCAAGACAAAGTATCTATACTTTTATCAGTGGGCATCAAAAGTTTATGAGCATAGGTGAGGAAATTCACGTTACATTTTTGTTTGCTAACAAAAGTAGATTCCAAAGTATATTCATTAATAGGTGTTATCTCTTCGCTCTGGATAGTACCCGAAATATTTTTAACTATTCTCTCTTCATGATTGATTTTAAAGATACTATGGCTTGAAATGTCCATGCAGATATCTACGTTTCCAATGAGAAAAAGCTGTGAACCAGAAAGCACTTTATTGAGCACCGCACTCTCTCCAAAAAAATATTTTTCAGCGGTAACCGGAGTCAATCTCTCCCTCCCCTCACTGTCAAATTCCTTGATGGAGTAGGTAACTGAACCGATAAAATTTTTAGTTTGGGCAGTAAGTTTTATGCTATCACTTAACAGAAGCGATACTATGACAATACTCGCTGCCCAAAACCGATACATCAACATCCTGTGCTAACCCAAGCCTGAAAACATGCACTCGCGCTGTCTTTGTCTCCTGCCTCGTGACTTAGGCCAATGCATGCATATAATACGTTGCAAATACAATTAAAATCACAGGGGATATTATACCCGCCAGTAATCTTAGCCATTTCTTGCGCAGAGAGCTTGGACTTGGAATACTTTCTAAGTTTCATAAATAAATGTCTTAAATCCCCTACTCATTCGCTTTTCGGTATCCGCGACAATATTTTGAGCTTGCGTTCAAAACAATTGCACATCAAAACTAGTGTCCACCACTCCACCAATACCGGAATGATGAAAATACTTTTTGCAACATTAAGACAACCTAAAGTCGACTGAACCTTCCTTTTTACACCGTTAAGGCACAATTCTCCACTTTTTCCAGCAATTTCCTTATCTGGTAGTCCAAACAATTACCCTTTTGAGCAGTTTGGTATGCTCATAGGTAAAGTGGAAAGCATTTCTGACATACCCGAAAAAGAAAAATACACTGTTACGATCCATTTGCCCAATGGTATGACCAGCACGTACAACAAGAAGTTGGGTTTTACACCGCAATTACAAGGTGAGACAGAAATTATAACAGAGGATTTGAGGGTGCTGGAGAGGGTGTTTTTCGAAATTAGGAAACTGATTCAGACTAGGTAAGCCTACTATATTACTTTCTCAAATAATTCTCAATTAGCTCTACAATAGTTTCTCCCTCCGGTCTTGGTGCATTTTTATGTACCAATTTTCCCTGCTTGTCATACAACAAATATCGAGGAATAGAAGATACCTGAAGTTCCTTAACCAAAGTTGATGAATAACGGTTGTCGATTAAAAAACTGTTCTCCAGCTTATACTTACTTGACGCTCGTTTCCACTTTGCTGAATCTGTATCCATTGACAAGTACAAGAACAAAACAGCCTTTCCTTCATATTTCTTTTTTAGTGCTTTCGAAAAAGGGAACTGCTGAATGCACGGGCCACACCAACTGGCCCAAAAATCTACGTATATCAATTTACCTCTGTTTATTTTAATTAGGGTATCTAGTGACGTCACTTTGTGATCGGTCGACAGTAGGCGTAACTGAGCACTATTGTCAAAGTTTAATCTAAATTTCTTTATCAAATAATTAGCTGCAATGGTGTCTCTTTTCTGAAATTCGCTGATATAAAGTTTAACTATATCTACGGGGTAGGCTTGTATTATTTCTTCTAGTGTTTTTCTAAGTAATACGTTCTTAGTTTTTTGAGTAAATGAATCATTGATTTTAATGGAATCATAGATTGCCGTATAATCAGGAACGATTGCATTTCCATTCCTCACCTTTGCTACTTTCAACGAGTAATAACGTCCAATAATCCTATCTAAAAATTCGTTGTAGAATCCAAAATACAATAAGGAATCATTCAGTAGGCGCCTAGAAATATCAAAATCGCTTTGCCGTCTAAAGAAAATCAAATTAGTAGAGTCGTATTTCTGTTGCTTGAAATATAGTCTAGCAATCTCAGGTGTGATTTTCTTCAACAACAGCAATGAATCCAAAATTTTAGCTTCTTGTTTTATTTGCAGGAACGCTATCTCTATAAACTTATCTTGTAAGTCTTTGTAGTCCCT
>DHLV01000270.1:0-18337 GCA_002405445.1 Flammeovirgaceae bacterium UBA4659
GGGCCAAAAAAAACAGCATCGACTTATTCGTGGATGTGTTGATGAAGAAGGTTATCTCGGTAACGCAATTTCAAAATGAACGAAGTTTCGCCATCAACCTGGAATCGGCCTGTGTGTTGTTGTACAAAATGCACGGCTCGCAATCCAATGTGATCTTGCTTCGGGAGGGAAAGGTAGTCGCGATTTTCAAAAATCAAAAGGAAGAATACTGGAAGCCCGACATCTCCCAATTAGACCGCACCATAGAATGGAGCCACCAGTATTTCCTGTTATCGCAACACAACCTCAAAACTAAATACTTTACGCTGGGTAGAGAATTTTGGGCCTATCTGAACACGCTGGGGTTTGAACACAAAACCGTTGAAGGAAAATGGGGGATATTCCAACATGCAGTTGCAATGCTGCAACATCCAAGTTACTACTTGGTTAAAATCAATCACAGGGCAACTCTCAGTCTGCTGCCCATTTCAAACCCAGTCGCACAACTTACTGATCCGATCGAAGCACTGAACCGGTTTTTCCCATGGGCGACTGCTGATGGTGCATTAGAAACAGAAAAACGCCATGCGCTCAGGCACTTGCACGACCTACTCAAAAGCAGAAAATCTCACGTAGCGCGCAATGAGGCAAAATTAGACGAACTTCTCAACGATCAACATTATCAACTTTGGGGCGACCTGATCATGGCCAACATGCATTTGGTTAAACCGGGGATGGAATCCGTCATACTCACAAACTTTTATGATCACAAGTTGGAAACCATCAAATTAAAAAAAGAGTTGAATGCGCAGCGGAATGCCGAGGTCTTCTACCGCAAATCAAAAAATCAACAAATTGAAGTGAGCAAACTGAGACAGTCGATAGCAGCGAAGGAAACAGAAATTGCCTCCATTGAGTCGCGTATTGCAGAAATTGAACTAACAACCGACATCAAATCGGTGCGCAAGGTAAATGAAGCATCACAACCCAAAAAGCAGACACCACTGCCCTACCGTGCAGTCGCATTCAATGGATTTATGATTTGGATCGGAAAAAGTGCAGAAGCCAACGATGAGCTGACTCAAATGTACGCCTACAAAGAGGACTTGTGGCTCCATGCAAAAGATGTGGCCGGCTCGCACGTGTTGCTCAAACACCAAGCCAATAAGCCGTTTACTAAAGATGTGATCGAGCGTGCTGCGGAACTGGCTGCCTACTACTCAAAGCGCAAAAATGAAACACTTTGCCCGGTGTCGGTAACACCCAAAAAATTTGTTCGTAAAAGAAAAGGCGATCCTGCTGGCGCTGTGGTAGCAGAACGCGAGGAGGTGGTGATGGTAGAACCGCGGGGTTTATAGTAATCAAATATCATCAATTCCAATACGTTGTGGGGAGGTGATGGCTGATCATTGCCGTTGCAACAACTGATGCCGTAAAGTTTCCTCTTTTGCATTTCGTGGCAACAAAGCAACGTATCTAGCGGGAGAATCGAACAAAAGTTCCCATTGGCAGGTCTTTCTCATGCTTTGATTTCAGAATGAACTCGCCACACTCGGGCAATATCTTTTGGAAGTGGGTTTTCACTACATTCAAACCTACCAGCGGAGAAAGCCCCGCAGCATACAACGAGAGGATGAAAAACGAATTTTGTTTTTCGAGTAGTTCACTTGCCTGGTAAACAAGTTCATTCAGTTTTTCTTCGAGCGTCCACTTCTCCCCTTCCGGGCCTCTGCCATAGGGTGGCGGATCCATGATGATGGCGTTGTATTTTTTGCCCCGCTTCACTTCACGCCTCACAAACTTCAGTGCATCTTCATGCACCCACCGAATATCGGCCAGATTATTTTGTTGCATGTTTTGGTTGGCCCAGTTTAAACCCGGCCGCGAAGCGTCAACATGCGTTACATCGGCTCCTGCAAGTTTGGCAACCACAGATGCAGCTCCGGTGTAAGCAAAGAGATTCAGTATTTTCGGCTGTAACACCTGCCAGTTGGTGATTCGGTTGAAGATATAGTTCCAGTTCGCAGCTTGTTCAGGAAAGATGCCCACATGCCCAAAACTGGTGAGCCCCAGGCGCAACCTGATGTCCAGCGCCTCGTGCTCATACTTTACATCCCAATGATCAGGTATGTTTTTGAGCTTTTTCCAGCCGCCCTTCATGTCTTCGCCAAAACGGTAGTTTTCTTTTTGCTCTCGATTGAAGCGGGCATGTGCAAGGGTCTGCCATTCCTCAGCGGGCAAAGATGGTTCCCAAATGGCCTGTGGCTCCGGGCGAATCAAAATGTATTGACCAAATCGTTCAAGCTTTTCAAACGCACCGGAGTCGAGAAGTTCGTAGTCATGCCAATCGCTGGGGCTAAGGAGTTGTAAGTTCAAAACGGTATTTTGCGTCAAAGATAGCAGCCCGGTGCCAATTGTACACTGCCCATAAGAACCCTGCTCAAAAATATGTATTGTGGTGTTGCTCCTGACAAAACCGTTTTTCTAGAAGCCATCTCAAAAACCAATTTTTAATTGTCAGCCTGAGCCTGCCTTCCGGACAGGCAGGCTTGTCGAAGGCTACTCGGTACTGAAACCCGGTTTCGACAGGCTCAACCTGCCATGGTGATGTATTTTTGAGATGGCTTCAAATATAAAATGTACTTCGCCCGTCAGATGCCAGAATACATGTCAAGAGGCATTACTGATGATCACTCGCTGCTGATAAAGTATTGCCTTTTGAGTAATCACCGTTACCTTTGAAGACATGAAGCCAGGGACTGTAATTACCAGCACGCAAAACCCGAAGGTGAAAAGTTTGTTGCAGCTTGCAAAACCACGTGAGCGCAGGCGCCAACAACTTTTTTTGATAGAAGGTGCAAGGGAAGTGCAGATGGCCATGGCTGCAGGTTACAAAATCAGTAATATCTTTTACTGTGAAGAAATTATTGCCAAAAGTCAGCTTGACATCGATCTCACAAATGAAAAACTGGTGATTCCTGTGTCGAAAGAAGTATTTGAAAAAATAGCAGTGCGCGAAGACAGTGGCGGCATAGTGGCGGTTGCCGAAATGAAGCCACATGGGTTACAACAAATTCATCTGTCTGAAAATCCACTGGTATTGGTATTGGAGGCGGTGGAAAAACCCGGCAACCTGGGAGCCATTTTGCGCACAGCAGATGCAGCCGGTGTGGATGCTGTTGTCATCTGCGATCCGCAAACAGATTTCTACAATCCCAATGTGATCCGCTCGAGCGTAGGCTGTGTGTTTACCAAACAAATAGCTGCAGCCCAATCTGAGGAAGCCATTGCATGGTTAAAGAAAAACAACATCAATATTTTTTGTACTTACCTGTCGGCATCAAAAATTTACCACCAGGTAGATTACACACTGCCGGCTGCCATTGTGATGGGCACCGAAGCAACCGGTTTATCTGACGTTTGGATCAAAAACGCAACCGCCAACATCATCATACCGATGCACGGAAAGATTGACAGCATGAACGTTTCAAATGCAGCAGCAGTGGTCGTATTTGAAGCGTTGCGGCAGAGAAATTACTGACATCATCAACTGCAAAAACGAATGATATACTCTTATTTGAAATTCCTGCCCTTGTGTATCACCCGCTGGTCGGGTTTAGAAGTGCGCTCATCAGCCCTGGATAAAGCGAAATAAGATTTGGGGTTTTCTCCCCTCCCTGCAAGATTTTTCAACAACGATGAAATATTGTAGCATCGCTTTACAATCACATGAATCACCTCGCCTTCGCGCTGCAGCCTGCCTTCTGCCATTAACAACCTAGATTGAATAATCTCTTTTCTGTACTGGTCAAATAGATTTGGGAACACAACCAGATTGGCAATGCCCGTTTCGTCTTCCAGCGTAATGAAGCAAATACCGGAAGCCGTGCCCGGCCGCTGGCGCACCAGCACCAATCCTGCAACTTTTGCCGGGTCACCATCCTTTACTGATTGGAGTGATGCGTGGCTGAGCACCTGCAATTGCGTTAATTCCGGGCGCAGAAAACTGACGGGGTGTGCCTTTAACGATAGTGATGTGGCTGCGTAGTCCTGCATGACATGTTCTGACCATTTCATCTCCGGGAGTGAAATTTTTTCTTCAAAACCAATTCTACTGCCAGAAAAAAGAGACTTACTCTGATAATCTCTTGTTGAAACATCCCAAAGTGCTTTTCGCCTGTCGGTTGCCAACGAACGAAAAGCATCTGCATTTGCAAGCTTTTCGAGCGTTGCGTTGGTCACTCCAACCTCAAGTAGTTGATTCACTGAAGTATAACCATCACCACGTGCACCGATCATCGGCTCAACTTCCTGCTTACCCAGGCCCTTTACCTGCCGAAAACCCAAGCGCAAGAAACAATACTTTCCATCGTGTTCTTCCATCGTATTATCCCACATTGAATAATTAACGTCAACGGGACGCACTTGCACTCCATGCTTACGTGCATCAATCACAATTTGTGCAGGTTGATAAAATCCCATGGGCATGCTGTTGAGCAATGCACAGGCAAATGCATCGGGGTAATAGCATTTAAGCCATGACGATACATAAACGAGCAAAGCAAAGCTCACTGCGTGGCTCTCTGGAAAACCGTAGCTGCCAAAGCCTTCCAGTTGCCTGAATACACGTTGGGCATATTCAAGCGAATAACCTTTCTTGAGCATGCCATTCACCAGTTTATCATGGAAGTGTGAGACCTTACCCCTCGCTTTAAATGTGGCCATACTTCTGCGCAGCTCATCGGCCTCTGCTGGCGTAAACCCTGCGGCTACAATCGCTATTTTCATGGCTTGCTCCTGAAAGAGAGGCACCCCTAATGTGCGTTGTAGTATTGATTTCAATTCCTCAGATGGATACTCCACTTGTTCTTCTCCGTTGCGCCTCTTTAAGTAAGGATGCACCATATCTCCCTGAATAGGCCCGGGCCGCACAATGGCCACCTCAATTACCAAATCATAAAAACACTTCGGTGCCAGCCTAGGCAGCATAGACATTTGCGCACGGCTCTCGATTTGAAAAACGCCCACAGTATCTGCATGACTCACCATCTCATAAACCTTGGGATCATCCTGTGGCACATTCGCCAGGGTAAAATCTTTGTTGTAATGCTTTTTGATCAACTCAAATGCTTTGCGGATGCAGGTAAGCATACCCAATGCCAGCACATCCACTTTCATGAATCCCAACGCATCAATATCGTCTTTATTCCACTCTATGTTGGTGCGGTCTTCCATGCGCGCGTTGAGTATGGGGCACAGGTCAGACAGCTTGCCCTCTGTGATCACAAAGCCGCCTGTATGCTGCCCCAACTGTCGCGGGAAACCCATGAATTGCTCCGTAAGCTGCAATACCTTTTTGATTGTTGGGTCATCGGGGTTAATACCTTGGCTTATCATCCGTTGTTTGTCAAAGCCATCGTCTTTGAAATCCCAAATCAGTGCTGACAAGCGGTTGATTGTATCTGCGGATAAGCCCATCGCTTTTCCCACATCGCGAATGGCTCCCTTGTGGTGCAACTGTGTTACCGTGGCCACTACTGCCGCACGCTCGCGTCCATACTTGTTGAAGATGTATTGCATTACTTCCTCCCTTCTTTCATGCTCAAAGTCCACATCAATGTCAGGAGGTTCGTTGCGGGCAGAGGAGATAAATCGCTCGAAAAGCAAATCAAATTTTGACGGATCTACGGAAGTAATACCCAGGCAATAACATACCGTTGAGTTGGCTGCTGATCCTCTACCCTGGCACAGAATATTTCGTTCCCGTGCAAAGCGCACAATGTCATATACAGTAAGAAAGTAAGGAGCATAGTTAGCCTCGGCAATAAATTTCAGCTCATGTTCAATACCCGCTTTTACCTTTTCAGGGATATTGTTATTGAACATTTTGTTTGCGCCCTGCCATGTCAAATAAATCAGCTCTTGCTGTGGGGTGCGGTCATTAGCTGTAATTTCATGCGGGTAATTGTATTTGAGTTGATCAAGAGAAAATGAGCATGCTTCTGAAATGACTTGTGTTTGCCGTAGTGCATCGGGGTAATGACGAAAAAGTCTGTGCATTTCATCTACAGTTTTACAATAACGCTCAGCGTTGGCATGTAAACGAAAACCGGCATTATGAATGGTACACTTTTCGCGCACACACGTTATTACATCTTGCAGTTCTCTGCGCACATAGTGGTGATAATGCACGTCATTGGTGGCCACCATGCGAATATGCAATTGGGCTGCGATTTGAGAGATCCGGTGCAGATACTTTGCATCATCACCATTGTAAAATCGAGAACCTGCGATGTAAAGACTGGTTCCCAATGCCTCGCGGTATTCTTGCAGTTGGTGCTTGAACGAATCATCAAAATTAAAATGGGCATTGAGCGTGGGGGGCGGAATCACGATGAATTTGCTTGCTGAAGCATGGCTGTATACATCTGATTTGTATAAAGTGCATTTGCCTTTCTCCGTGCGCATGTTGCCTTTTGTAAGCAAGTTCGAGATGCGAGAATAGTCATCTTTATCAGTGGGGTATACCAAAAGGCTGGGTCCATCCATCAAGTCCAAGCGACATGCAGGCAGCAATCTGACGCCCAGCTTCTTTGCTGTCACATGGGCGCGTACAATTCCGGCAAGTGTATTCCTGTCTGTAACTGCAATTGATTGATAGCCGTAAGCGGCTGCCTGTTGTACCATTTCCTCCGGATGAGATGCACCACGCAGAAATGTGAAATTGGTTGTAATCTGTAACTCAGAGTAGGCCATCCGCTATTCATTATGCTTGCTGTCAAGCAAAATATCCATGTAAAAACCACTGATCGTTTTTTTTGTTGTAGTGGCCTAACCGAAACAGCCAATAACGATTGCCCTGGTCATCCTCCACCCGGTAGTAGTCGCGATGTTGACCTTGCTGAAGCCACCATTCTTGTTCAATGCGTTCGGGGCCATCTGCCTTTACAATGGTATGCACGGTATTTCCATAACGAAACAGCATAGGCGGATAATCAGGAATGGGAGCAGACACTTGTATGGATGCAGGGCTTTCCAACAGCAACAGAGGCCGTACCATGTTTGTTTGCCAATGTGTGTTGGTTTCTTCATCCAGTGACGCTGCCAATCTGATGGAGCGCTCCGGCCAATGGTGTTCATCTGGCAAAAAGCGGTATATGTACTTTGATCCGATGCGATTGCCCAATCGGTCTACCAACTCAGCCAACGCAGCGCGTGGCAATTGAACATCTCCGCAGGCATGGATAATCTTTGATTGCTTCGCCAGCAGCCTCTCGACTTTTACCGCTTCCAACTCAAATAATTCTATTCCAAGATCGGGCTCGATCAAAGGGATCTTTGTTTGAAATAACTTGAACAGATGCTTTGTGTTTCTACTGGGGTAACTGGTAGTAATGTTGACGCTCGATATCTTTCGGTCTACCCGGTAACATTTAAACACTGCCATTCGCAACCCTTTCTGCTCATGCTGCAATCGAAGACAAAGTTTTTCAAGTAACTGTTGCAGTGCTGTTTCTATAGCAGCGGCTGTTGCCACCGGTTCAGGAGATGGCCGTCTTTCCTGATATGGAGCTACCGGCACAACAGGCTGTATTGATTCAACAACGCAACCCAGGGCTTTATCTAGCTGACTTAAAAATGACACACCAAATCGGCTGCGTAACGATGGGCGCGGCATGTTGATGAATTGCCCGATATGATGAAGACCTAATTGATGCAGCCGGTCTGTTACAGTTATATCCAGTTGCAATGCTTCAGGCGGCAATTTTTTCAGCGTGTGAATATGATCTTCAGAGGAAATAACACCGGCCCGGTTGCCAAAACGTGCAGCCCCCCACGCCAAACGAACTGTGTCGGCCATTGCTGCGCGCACTTCATAGCCAAAACCACTTATCTTCTGAACAATCTGCTCTACGTAGGGCTCTTCTCCTTTCCACAAGTGGGCGCACCCTGTTGCGTCAAGCAGTAATCCATCCGGTAAATCTACGGCAACCGCAGGGGAAAAACGAATGCACCATTCTGCCAAACGCCTCAGCAGCCTGGGTTCCAGGTTGGGCATTTGATCTTGCACTTCTAATGTTGGAAGCATGGCACGGGCATCTGCCAGCGCCATGCCAGCATAAATACCTTGCTCTTCAGCCATCGCATTAGCCGACACTACTACCATGCGCCCATTCAAAGGCGCTCGCAAAACAAATGCACGATGCTTCAATGAAGGTTGCCGGAGGGTGAACCAATCAGTGGCCAGATGGCGAAACCAAAGTGAAACATATCGCTTTTGCATCTCATCCTGCTTTTGTTATCAGTGATGTGCCGGCACTTGGTACACTTACTTCTTCGAACCTTCCATGGCGCCATTGCAAATTCCATACACCAGTTTTACCATTGCGCATGCGCAGAAGCTCAACCCGCCATTGAGGAACGCCAATCCCCGGCAACCCATCCAACGCATCGCTGGGCATAGAATGAATACGCCACCTGGACACACATGCCGTGGGATTTAAATTGTTGCCGGAACGCAGAATGAAGCCCGTTACCTTGCTGCGTTCTACAGCCAATTGCAATCGCTTGGATGCTGTAAATCCCAAATCATGCATTTCACATACTACCGCAGTCAACGCCTCTGACTTCAGGGCTTCTTCCATTGCCCACATTGCCTCTCTTTGGTGCGGCACCTCAACAAAAAGCACATGACTCGGCTCTATACCAAAACCTTTTAGTGCTGGCGGAAATACCAAACGGTGAGCGCTTACCCACACCAACATACCTTGCTTACCCAATAAGGTGCTCAGTAACGCGCTCAAAAAGCCGTAGCTGGCAGCCATGTTTTCACCTGTAGAGGCCAGCAATTCGTGTATCGCACCTGTTGGAAATGCACGGAAGGGAAACGCCCGATTCAACGGGCCCAGGTGAGGGTCCATAACAAGATGTCCCACAGGCTTTATGCCCTGCAAATTCAAAATATCAGCACTGAGCTGCGCCAGAAGTGCCTTTTTAAGCATGGCGCTAAACTAGGTAAAATACTAAATAATTTAGTAATTAAATACTAATATATTTAGATGTAATTTTAGATCAGCAGTCAGGGCTGTCGAAAACTCGTTCGGTATTCCCACACTGCAATTACCTCACGCTCGCTTCGATGGAAAGTATTTTGTATCGATTTCTGAATTTTTTAATTAACCCGAGTTAATTAATCTGTTTTTTTAATATTATTGAGGTTATTCTCAATTCTTACTCACTCCCGGCTCACGTTTTAAAAATTCGTTGTACAGTTCAATTTGCCGGCTTGTCATCGGCATTTGCCATCCATCGATAAACACGTGCTTGATTTGTGTCTTGGTCTCAAGCGGGTCGCCATCGCACACAAATAGGTTTGCTGTTTTACCTACTTCCAACGAGCCCATCTTGTCGGCCACGCCCAAAATCTCTGCGGGCACAATCGTGATGGCCCTTAATGCATCCTCTTTGTCCATACCATAGGCTGCCGCAAAGCCTGCATGGTAGGGCAAGTTGCGGTAGTTGCCATTGTTTTCCTCCAAAGAACGAATCGCAACCTTCACACCTGCTTTTTTCAACAATCCCGGGTTTGCATAAGCCGCATCATACCGATCATAATCGCGTGTGGGCAAAGCGATCACCGGTCCGGTGATAACCGGCACACCTGACTTTGCTATTTCATCAGCCACGCGCCAGCCCTCTGACACACCCATCAGTGCTACTTTTCCTGCCTTGCCGGCAGGCGGGTTCAACTTCTTTTCGTTGATCCACTTCAATGCCACCTGAATGTCTTTGGCTGCATTCACTTCTATCAACAGCATACGCTCGCCACGCACCACGGGCAGCATGGACTGCATTTCGGGATAATAAGATAGTCCCTTGCCCTTGGTGGCACTGTCTAGCTTATGGTATTGAATGGCCTTGTCCCACACATCATTCAATTGCTGCATGGCTTTCTCCGAGGCTTTCTTGATTTCGTCATCAGTGCGTCTGTCAAAGAATCCGCGCCTGCCGGTGTTGGGGAAGTTGACCACCACCCCTTGGAAGCCCGCATACATTTGATCAGGCACATAGCCAAATAAATTTACCAAGGCCGCGGTGCCCGGGATTAATCCGCCATCGGGTGTCACCAACGTGGTGGTGACGCCACTCACGCGCGTGACAGGTATAGCGGCCGAATTTGGATTGATGGCGGTAAGGGCTTTGATCTGCGGAAGCACCTCTCCTTTTTCTGTTTCGTCAGTGGCTTGTGGTATTTGTCCGATTTCAAGCAAGCCGATTTTGCCGCCCGCGTCAATCATGCCCGGGTAGATGCGCAGTCCTTTGCAGTCAATCACTTGCGCGCTGGCCGGAATGGGCACATCAGTGCCAAGGGCCTGGATTTTACCGCCCGATAACACAATGGTGCCGTTGCTGATTGTGCCTTTTGTCACCGTCTCAATGGTGGCGTTGGTCAACGCAAAGGTTCCATTTTTTGCTTTGGGGTTCTGCGCTTGCACATGCACGATAACGATGGCCAACACGCTGGTAATGATGCCCACTATCAATTGAATTCTGTTTTTCATCTGTATGGGTTATTTCTCGTTGAACAAATCTGAAAGCTCCAGTTCCACATCTTGCACGCAGTTGTCTTTGTCGTGCGCGTAGCTTTTGTGAATGGTGGGTATGTCGATTGCTTCTTTCGGATCCGTCCACAACCGCATGTCGTTGGCATCGCTGGCCCTGTCAAATCGAACTATGCCGTCTACAATTGAGTATTGAGGTACGCCATAGATCGAAAGCGGATGGTTTTTAAAAATGGCAAAATCTCCGTCTTTACCTACCTCGATGGATCCTACTCGGCTTTCGATGCCCAATTGTTTAGCCGGGTTGATGGTGATCAAAGACAGTGCTTCATCATCGCTTAAACCGCCATATTTCTGCGTTTTGCCTGCTTGGTGATACAGGTTGCGGATCATATTGGCATCGTCTGAATTGATGGAAGTGACTACACCATTTTTCACCAATATGGCAGCATTGTAAGCCGTTGAGTAATACACCTCAAGCTTATATTGCCACCAGTCTGAAAATACTGAAGCCATGGCGCCATAAGCAGCCAGTTCGGGTGCTACCTTAAATCCTTCGTTTACATGCTGAAAGGTTATGCGCTTGATGTTAAAGTCTTTGCATACGTTCAGCATCATATTGATTTCATCGGCACGGTAGCTATGGCAGTGGATGATGATGTTACCTTTCAAAATATCTGCGAGTGTTTCCAGGCGCAGGCTGTACTTTGGCGGTGTACCCCGAAAGCCCTTTACCAACTTGTTGGCGTTAAATTTGTCCCACGCTTCGATGTATTCTTTCGCTTGTGAAAATGCTTCGCGGATAACAAACTCCACGCCCATGCGGGTTTGCGGCTGGGTGCCGTCTCTCCTGCCGTGGCCGGTGGGGTTTTCGCCCAAGGCAAACTTGATGGTGCGCGGTGCACCTTCCATTTTCATTGCCTCTTGGTCAAATGTACCAAAGCGATGCTTGATGGTTTGGCACTGCCCGCCAATGGAGTTGGCAGAGCCGTGCATGGCATGCGAAGCAGTGCATCCGCCTGCCAAGGCCCGGTAGATGCTGATTTGCATAGGATTGATGGCATCTGCCACATGCACTTCGGGTGTAATGGCGTTGGTGCCTTCGTTGATTGCATCGAGGCCAATATGTGAATGTGCGTCAATAATGCCGGGCATCACAAACAAGCCGGTGGCGTCAATCACTTTAGCACCTGCTGGCGCAACAATCGCCTTCCCAATCTGCGCGATTTTTCCATCCTTCACCAGCACGTCTGTCTGCGCTAGTGTTCCTTTGGTTACAGTCAACACTGTTCCATTTTTGATTAACACGTTTCCCTTCTCAACCTGGGCAAATGCCGCACAAGTGAGGATGCAGAATATGGAACTCAGCAGGCTGCCAGCAGCCCGTTGCCTGTATATGTTTCGCACCCTTGCCGAGAGAAGACTGGCTATGTTGCTGTTTGTAAATGTGAAACTCATAATTTCAGTTTTTTATCGGCTGTCAGTTAGATTACTTTGGGTCTTTTGCTCCTTCAATTGGAAAACTTCCCATTTGCCCCACGCTTGCGTTGCCTTTAAAGCCATCGCCTTCCACCGTAGCCGAAACTTCTACATCCACAGACCGGCCACCAAAATTCAACGTGTATGAGTAGGTCAGCGCGTTCCCTTCCAGCGATACGGCCTTCAATGCGATTTCATTTGGCAAACGCCCCCCCGAAATTGTTCCCGAATAGTTGTTTCCATCCTTTTTAAAAGTCACTTTGTTCGCAGACTTACCCTGCGGACTGTCTGTGGTGGTTGACCAACTGCCCTGAATCTCTGCCTTTGTATTGGTGTTACCCTTTTTTGCGTCCTTTACCTCCAGTTTATAGGGATTACCTTCTACAAACACGTAGCGCACTTTCGCTTTTTCGTTAAAATACGATTGATCGGTGATGACCAGGTTTGCCATTTTTCCAACATCGATGGAGCCCATGCGGTCGCTCAAACCCAGCAGCCTGGCCGGTGTGGTCGTGAGCGATGCGAGTGCTGCATCTTCGCTTAAGCCTGCTGCAATCATCCTCCGCAGGTTCGCGGGTATGTCTTTGGGCTTTACACTCATTGCAGAAAACCCGAAAGGCACCCCGGCTTTGGTGAAGGTGGCCGCTTGTGAAGCCGCCTGCGTGATGGCATCGGATTTTCGTTTTTCGAGCGCTGCCTTCTCTGTTTCAGCTGCTGTTGCGGGCTTCGCTGGTGGGTCGTTCTTTTTTTCTTTGCCAGACTTGTCAGCGGGCGCAGCATCATCTTTTTTCACTTGCTCCGGCAAATCCAACGTAAGAAAAACTTTTGCACCGGATGCCGTGACTTTATTGACAATCGGCCAGCCTTCTTTTAAGTCACCAATCATCAATGAGAACTTCAGGTCATTTTTTAAAATCAGCACGCGCTGGGTCTCCAGCAGCTTTTCAGATTTAAATAAGATCGGCTGCCGCTGATCAATTACCGGGTAAAAAGCCTCCAGCACGCGGTCGGACGCGGGGCGCTCCAAGCCAACGCGGTTAGATGCGTACAAGCTTTGGTTTGATTTTGACGCAACCGCCTGGCGGTACAGGTCGCGCCACTTGGCCATTACGCCAATGATTGTGGCCGGGTAAACCCCTTCTGCCCCTGACAGCTCCGAGTACATGGCTGTGTTGTTTACCAACACCATTGCATCGGCTGTTTTGCCACCCAAAGAAATGATTGCTGCCTGGCCGGGCAACAGGTTGCCATAAGGCACTACCTGCGCAGCGGTAAACCCGATGTTTCTCATTTCTTCGATGCCTTTATCGGATGGGTTTAAAAAATTTCGCACATCGTTTTGAGGCGTAATACCAGCGCGTTCGTTGGTAGGCTTACCCGGGTCTTTGGGTCGCTCGCGTTGCTCTTCTTTCGGCTTCATCACACCCAAACGTGAAAAACCATCGATGAATCCGGCATAAACAAACATAGAGTCTGCTTTGATGACCGCTGCATCCGGAGGCACAGCAACTGATGCGCCTACTGCGTGTATCAGCCCGTCTTTGATCAGCACAGTGCCCCTTTCAATCTTGCGCGCAGGGCCTTGTATGATATTCGCATTGGTAATGGCATAGGTGCGTGTAACCGGGGCCAACTCCTTATCTTCTTGCGCCAGCAGCGGCAAGCCGCAGCATAACACTGCCGCAACAGCAAAATATTTTCTTACCATAAACCTGGTTTAACTCATCTAAAAATAGAGAGTATTTTCAGGCGATGGTTGGTCGCTTTACAGGAAAGGTAAATTTAAACGATCAAAGGGATTTATCACTCAATGCCCGCAGGTTGCATGCGAAGCGTAAAGGCGGTGCCCTCACCAATTTTACTTTCTACAAAAATGTTTGCTTTGTTGGTTTCTACAAACTCTTTTACAAGGATCAACCCGAGCCCTACGCCTTTTTCACTTTGTGTGCCCACTTTTGTAAAGTGGTTTTCGATCGTGAACAACCGATTCAACTCCTCTTCACTCATACCTACGCCAAAGTCTTTCACCTGAATCGCTACGGCACCGGCCTCCGCCCATGCGCTGATCAAAACGCGCGATTGCCCGTAGCTGAATTTGATCGCATTGCCGATCAGGTTGCGCAACACCATCCCAAAGTGGTTGATATCGGCCCAAATCACCAAATGGTTAGGCACATTCAATTCCAGTTTTACAGATTTGTTTCTGCACACTTCGCTGAAGAGGTTGACCTTCTCCACCAGTACTTCTTGCACGTTCACATGTTCGAATTGCGGCTTTACGCCTTTTACCTGCGCATTGGCCCAATGCAATAGATTGTCTAGGTCGGTAGAAACATAGTCGAGGTTCTTCCTCAAGTCTTTGGATACTTCAATGAACTCTTGCTGTGTAATGCTGTCGCTTCCGATCAGGTTTACCAAACCTTTCAGGCCCGCCATGGGGCTGCGCATATCATGACTGACAATTGAAAGAATCTTGTCCTTGGTTTTGTTCAATACCTCAAGTTGGACAGATTGACTGTTGATCAACTCATTTTGCTCAGAAAGCAACTTGTTTGTCTTTTTATTGCGGTGGTTGCTTCGCACCAGGTTAAATATCAACACAGCAAGCAGCACCAATATGGCTGTGCCCACAGACATCAGCAAACGTTGCGCTTTCAACTCATTTTCTTTTAGTGCCGAATCTTTTGTGAGCAGTTCGATTTGGGCGTTTTTAAGATCTGAATCATACCGCGATTCTATTAACTCAGTCATGGCACCCCTTCGCTGCTCAGCGAGTGAGTCTTTTAGCAAAAAATGCATTCTTTGATACTCCATTGCTTTGAGGTAGTCATTTCTTGCCTTGTATGCATCTGAAAGTATTCCATAGGTTTCTTGCAGCTCACTCTTATACTTGTAACGCGCAGTGAGTTGTACATTCTGCAACAACACATTGATGGCACGGTCAATCTGCCCCATTTTGACCAACGCCTTACCGGTGCGAAACTGAGTGGATGCAATCAGGAAATTGTTCTGTTGTTGCCATGCGCCCTCCAAACATTTGTTGTATTGCCGCAGCGCTTCTGCGATGTTGCCTTCTTCAAAGGCTATATCGCCCAGCATCCGAAGTGAAAATGAACTACGGAAGGGGTCATTTAAGTTGCTGTTGATGGATTGCATGGTGTAAAACCGGGCAGAATCGAGTGCACCAAGTCGCAGAAATGCGAAAGCGATGTTGTTGAGACTGCGGCTCATACCCACCCGGTCACTGCTGATGGCTGCCTGTTGGTAAGCTTCTTTAAACGCCTGGAGCGCCTCGCGGTATTTCTTTTGTTCAAAATTGATGGCGCCTATGTTGTTCAGTGTATTGGATGTTTCTGTGGCGTCCATTCGTTCACGAACAATCTTCAAAGCCTCGGTAGAAAGAGCGAGTGCCTCGGAGTACAATCCCTGCCGGTAATTGATCCACCCAATGTTGTTGAGTGCCGCAGCTAATCCCTTTTTGAAATTCAACTTCCGGGCAACGCGCTGCGCCTCTTGCGCCAATTGCATGGCCCGGTCGGCATCCATCTCGCGAATAGAAATTGAGGCTTCGTTGATCAACCAGGCACGCGTGGAGTCATCTGTGGCCCGTTGCGCCAGCCGCAGCAGCGAGTCGTATGCCGGTTGCCCGCGGGCAACACTTGTTAAAAAAATAAATAACAATGCAAAAAAACGGGCAAACATAATTTGCTTAAAATTTATGCACCTGAAGGCCCTCAATAACCTGAAAAAAGTATCTAAACCTTACATTACTAAGTTTAATGTTGAAAGTGTGCAAACGTAAGATTACCGCACCACTCCTGATCTTGCTGCCCAATTGGCATTCCCGGGGGCGCTGTTAAGATTTTGTCTGTTTTAAACTCGTTGGGGTCGTCTCTCAGTTGGTCAATAACAGCAGCAAGGTATTGATAGTGGCCTTTCCAATTTTCATCTGCGGGTCTTGCGGCCAGCCACAGTTGCAGTTGTGCCAACCGTTGCCTCACAATCGCTTTGGTCTGCACTGATGCTTCGTCATCTACCATTAACTTGGCAAGGTTGTTAACCAGCGCGAGGTTGGTGCCCATTTGAATGCCCCCTTGCATTCCCGATAACGGGCTTGATTTGATAGTCGCATTTAGCATTTTATCAATCACGGTTGTAAGTGCAGGCAATTTGTTGTCACGCAGGTTGTGCTCCACCAACCGGTTGGCACGTGCAGGGTTCAAAATCAGTCCAAAAATCATGTCGGCAGCGGTTTCGGCAGCAGCCAATGGATCGAATGTTAACTCGGTTTTGATTTTCACCAGCTCGCGGTGACGGTTGTAGCCCAACGGCCTTGGCGGGATGATTTTTAACAAGTTCTCGGGCAACACCAATGCAGAGGGCTCAACTGTTTTTAATACAGCATTCAATGCTTTCTGCTCTTGCTCAGTCGTCAACAATTGTGTTACCGGCTGGCCATCGCCACGAAGTGCATATCGGTAATTAAGCCCACCTATCATTTTCACGGCTGCTTCCGCTTGATAACGGTGAAAGAAATACATCGGCACCAGCACTTCTTCTAATGTGGCCAACGGGGCACCGACTTGAATGTTCCGTTCACCCAAGTTGCTCAATGCAATCTTTCTAATTTCCATCACACGGTTCAATTCGTCTACCGGGTCGTTTCCATTATCCCACAGGTGTGCATAAGGATGTGCCCCGCCCTGAGGTCGTGCGTCTTGATCGGATAGGAACGTAAGCCCCTCTTTTAACGACTGCTGAATAATGCCGGTGAGTGCTTTTTCTTCATCCGTCCCCGCAGGAAAATCTTGATAGCCATAGGCAATCGTTACTTTATCGAACACACCGATTTTGGTATCATACGCTTCGCTCAAATCAATTTTGTCATTTACGATTTTGGCAATGGGGTGTGGATAATCCATTACCGAAGCCATGTTTTCTGCGCTAGCCGAATAGGCATGCGCCAATCCCAAAGTATGGCCTACTTCGTGGGCGGCCAATTGCCGCAGCCGGGCGAGTGCCATTTGTTCCATCTCTTTCGAGACAGGTTTACCCTCTTCATACGGTGCAAGCAATCCTTCTGCAATTAAATAATCTTGCCGCACGCGCAGCGATCCGAGCGTCACGTGCCCTTTAATGATTTCGCCCGTGCGCGGGTCGGTTATGCTGCTCCCGTACGACCAGCCGCGCGTGGAGCGGTGCACCCAGTTGATGACGTTGTAGCGCACGTCCATCGGGTCTGCACCTTCTGGCAGCAGTTCTACCCGAAATGCATCCTTGTAGCCCGCAGCGGTATATGCTTGGTTCCACCAACGCGCCCCTTCCATTAAAGCAGACCGAATAGGTTCCGGTGCCCCGGGGTCCATGTAATAAACGATGGGTTTCACGGGTTCACTTACGGCTGCACTCGGGTCTTTCTTTTGAAGGCGGTGCCGTGTGATAAACCGTTTTTCCAGCGGCTCGCTGATGGGCGTGGCGTAGTCATAAAACGAAAAACTGAAATAGCCTGCGCGAGGGTCGAACTTGCGCGGCTTGTAGTTGTTGTCGGGCAATTGCACAAATGATTGATGCTGCCGTACCGTTACGCTGCCGGCAGTGGGCGTTACGCTGCGGATATACCCGCCAGTGGCTTGGCCTGTAAAGGTTAACGTCACTTCAAATTCTGTATTGAGCGGAAAGTTTTTGGTGCGCGGCAAATAAATTGCTGACCGCGACTTATCCAATGAATAGTTCCCTTGCTGCTGCGATTTGAGCGTGCCCGCCACATCGTGGAGATCTTGCAACAGAAAATCGGTGGCATCTACCAGCACTTTTCCTTCTTCCTCCGCCAACGCAGTAAATCCCCACAGCACTGACTGCGCAAACGACTCTTCCACGGCTTTGCGTTCAGCCCCGCTGCCGGTGCGGGCACGGTAGAAATAATTTAGTTCCGTGAGCAAGATTTTGTTGCCGCGCTTCTCAAACTTCACCACACGCTCTTTACCGAGTTGGTTTCTGTCCAATCCAATATCGTTGGAACCCACTCCGGCCGTGAGTGACTCCACATGCAACAGCTCGGTATCAAACTTATCGATGACCAGAAATACCTTATCCTGCTTTTCGTCATAATAGAATTCAAAGAAGCCTTCGTACTTTTTCATGCCGGCTACTTTGGTAGCGATGGGCGACACGGTGATCGGTGCAGGTGCTACCTCTGTCTTTTTCTTCTGTGAAAATGAAAGCGCGGTTACTGCGAGCGTCAAAAGGAACAGAACAACTTTGCGCATACGGCTGGATTAAGTGATGCGTGAAGGTAGGAAATAAAAGTAAGTTAAGGA
>DHLV01000270.1:18480-20588 GCA_002405445.1 Flammeovirgaceae bacterium UBA4659
AGGAAATAAAAGTAAGTTAAGGAACAAAGATAATGCAACGCAAGTGACCGCAATGATAATAGTAGTTCGTTGAAAAAAACATCCTACTTACATCGTTTCTACTAGGTTCAGCTGGCTTTTCTTTTCTTCCTTTGCGGAAATTCAAAACCGATACGTACGTTGAGTTTATCCACATGCGGACTTTGGTAGTAGCTGGTGTAGAAAGTGTACATGATCTGCACGTTGCCCAGCAGTTTGTTGGAAATGCGAAACTCTTGCTTGTAACCGGCCATGTAGCTCCACACCCATTGGCGCGTGGCCTCTCCGCTCGGTGGCACAAAGGCTACGTTCATGCATTCGGCATTCAGCATTCAGCAAACCGTACGATCCGCCCTTTACTTTTACTTGAACATAACTGCGAGGGCCGTACACGCGATCGTCAAAGTGTACACTCGATTTTTTTGAATTGAAACTGATGCGTTCGTTCCACCCGATACCTGCTGCAAAACGACCGCTGATCCAGTAACCTATTTGTGGATTGAAATCGACCATCAGGTTTTGCCTGGACTGTATCTGCAGATTGATGCCCGGCCTCAATCGCTCCACAAACGGCTTGCCCTTCATGGGGTTGGCAGGCTTCTTGAAAAGATCCACCACTTGTTCAGCATCTTTTACTTTCGTCTTTGCTTTTGAGAGTTGATCCATGGCTGCCATCAGTTCTTTTTCTTTGCCCGCAAAATGGTTGACCGCCTGCTCCTTGGCCTGATTCACGGCCAACTCTTTGCGGTACTCGGGGTCGCTGTTCCATTTTTCCACCATGGCCTTTTGTTTCTCTATGTCGGTGAGCTGAGTTTGGAGTGCCTTTCCGCCCGCCATGTTGGCCGCGTTGGCTTCCATTTCTTTTTTCAGTTTCTCATCGTTCAGCGCATCCGCGTTGATGTTCTTCAACCCTGACGGTACGGTCAGGGTGTACTTGCCTATTTCTTTGGTGGAGTTGGAAACATCGTTTAGCCCTTTGCCCACGTCACCCAGGCCGATGTTTTTTAAGTCCGTTGAGGGAAGACTAACATTTCCCGTACCCGCATTTCCAGTGTTCACGTTTGGCGCATTCGGCAATGAAGCGTTTGCGTTTCCGTTCAGCGATGGTAGGCTCACGTTGCCCACATTGCCTTTCAAGTTGGGCAGACCATTGACAGACGGTAGTTGGGTGTTCAACTGAGGCACATTGATGCCGCTGCCTACGTTGGACAGGTTGGGGACCTTGCTGTTGACCCTGACGGCAGCGTCAGGGTTGAACAGGTCTAGTTTTTCGTTCACGCCTTTTTGCAGGGAAGTGAATTTTTGTTGCCCCGATTGCAAAGTGGCTTTGGCTTTTTCTTGCAGGCTAGCTTGTTTCTTTTCTGCCTTGCGGGCTTGCCTGAAAAGCCCCTTGGTTTTGAGGCTGTCTATCTTTTGCTTCAGGCTATCCATGGATTTGGTAAAGCGGATTGCTGGCAGCTTGAAGTTCCGGAGGCTGTCCACCTTGGCTAACAGGCGTCCTTGCACAGAATCCATTTTCTGCTGGTAGCGGGCAAGTTGCCCTTACGGTACCGTCAGGGTGGGCACCAAGCTATCCGTGAGGTGTTCAACTTTTGAGGTGTATTGGTTAAGTCTGTTCTGTGGGCTGAGGCTGTCCAACTTTTGGTTGGCTTGGTTTTGCAGTTTGGCCAAGCGGTTTTCGTTTTTGAATTTCTCTACCTTTTGCTGTGTGCGCTGTTTTTTTGCTTGCAAGCGGGCGAGTTTCCTTTTGGCCTTTTGCGAAAGAGTATCAGTAGGAAGTTGTTTGCCAAGGCTATCTGTTTTTTGGAAAAGGTTTTGGGCATTGTTTGGCAGAAGTGAGTTGTCTTGCTGCTGGGCAAAGGCTTGAGATGATAGCACTACAAGAAAAAAGAAGTATGTGGCTTTAGTGAGCATTGGCTTCTTCTTCTACTCTGTTTCCATTTTTTTACACATTATGGCATCTTTTATGGCGCTCGTTGACAAAGAACAAAGCACGCGTTGCAAACGCGCGCTAACTGGGGGTGATTGCGGTTAGCATTCAAATCAACCTCATGTTCAATCAATCGTGCCGCAGAGTCCGAGGCGAGACT
>DHLV01000129.1:0-9284 GCA_002405445.1 Flammeovirgaceae bacterium UBA4659
AACAACGAACCGTTTGTGAATCCGGTGAAACCACAGACGTTGCACTGGGTTACCTAGTCACAATGAATGCAATTTCGAGTAGTGAGAAGGCGTTAATCCCATTGCCTTTTTAAAAATTCGATTGAAGTTAGAGATATTTTGAAAGCCCGTTTCAAAGCATACTTGATCGACTTTCATTTCTGAATTTGCCAAGAGTTGGCATGCATTGCTTACGCGCACATCATTTAAGAATGTAGTGTACGTTTTTCTGGTTCGCAGTTTAAAGTAACGACAAAACGCTTCCGTGGATAGATGCGCCACTTCAGCTACTTCCTTAATGTATATTTTGCGGTGGCTTTCTTTGAAGGTAAACTGTAGAATGTCGTCCATCCGTTTACTTTCTACACCGGCATCGGGCGAGGGGTGTTTATTCAGCTGCTTCAAGTCTTTTGAGAGTGCAAGTGTTCGCAACAAGTCAAAAAAGAGCACGAGCTTATCTTGTGGTTGCGCGGAGCAAAGTTCTTTCATATGGTGACTCGCGCCAACTCTCGTTTTGCCAATCACTCTAAAACCTTTGCTTGCGCGATTAAAAAAAAGGCGGTTGGACTTCATTTCTTCGGTGTTCCAGAATCGTTGGCCGAAGTATTCTTCATTGAAGGAAATAGAGATTGATTTAGAGGTGAGCTTGCTGTTTTTAGAATAGTACTTCTTATCGCTGCGAAAAACATGCGGTTGGTGACTACCCAACACAAACACATCCCCTCTCTGGAAGCGCCCCACGTAGTTACCTGCAATCACGGTACCTTCTCCGTGTTCGATCAACATGATTTGCAATTCTGCATGCTGGTGCAGCTTGTCGTAGAAAAACGGCAGCACATCTTGTTGCAATCTGAATACCTGCATTTCGGTTTGGGGTACACGAAAGGGAACAACCTTCATTTAGACATATTTTGATTAAGGCTGAAACGGAACAACCCAAAAATAAGTCAAAATAGTACAACTATTGATTATATTTTTGGCAGATAACAAACCGCAAGCACAGTAACTTTGCACGAAATCAAAGTGCTTATGCAACCACATTGGAATGGCGTATACCCCGCGTTAACCACGAAGTTTACCAGTGACGATCAACTGGACTTACCGATGTTTGAAAGAAACCTGCTTGCACAACTGGAAGCAGGCGTGAATGGCGTCATCATCGGAGGCTCGCTGGGAGAGGCCAGCACCCTTGAGAACCAAGAAAAATTGAATCTGATTCGTTTTGCCTTGGATCAAGTGGCAGGCAAGATACCTGTGATAATGACCATTGCCGAAGGCAGCACTCGCCATGCCATTGCCCTGGCGCAAGAGGCCGAGCAAGCAGGCGCCAATGGCCTGATGGTATTGCCGCCAATGCGTTATAAATCAGACCACCGCGAAACGGTGGCTTTTTACAAAACCATTGCACGTGCCTCTGCTTTGCCGATCATGGTTTACAACAATCCGGTAGACTATAAAGTAGAAGTGACACTCGATATGTTTGCTGAACTGGCGGAAGAGGCCACGATCCAATCGGTAAAAGAATCCACCAGGGACGTGAGCAACGTTACCCGTATGATCAACCGGTTTGGTAAACGGTTTAAGATTTTATGTGGCGTAGATACGATTGCCATGGAGGAGTTGATGTTGGGTGCTGACGGCTGGGTAGCAGGATTGGTGTGCGCATTTCCCAAAGAGACGGTGGCCCTGTACCAACTGACCAAGGCAGGCAAGATCGAAGAAGCGCTGAAAATTTATCGTTGGTTCCTGCCGTTGTTGGAGTTAGACATCCATCCGAAACTGGTGCAGTACATCAAACTGGCAGAGGCTGAAGTTGGGCTAGGAACTGAGCACGTTCGAGCACCTCGCCTGCCGTTGGTGGGGGAGGAGCGCGAGCGGGTGTTGAGGATTATTCGAAACGGAGTCAATCATCAGCCGGATACGGCATACTAGTAAAGCAATGCCCGAATGCTGCTATCATCATCAAATATGAAATGGCAACTTTTTCGCGTAAATCCAGTGTAGGGAAAACTGATTACAATATGTCATCCATCAATTCAATTCTCCAGCGTTCGCAAGCAGCCTTCGCGGTTTATAAGAAAGTGTCAGGCAAACAGAAGGCACTTTTCTTAGAGGCGATTGCATCAGCAATTGAGTCACTCGGCCACCCACTCATTCAAACCGCGATGCAGGAGACGCGCTTGCCGGAGGTGCGCTTGGTGGGCGAGCGGGGCCGCACATGTAGTCAATTGCGGCAGTTTTCAGCATTGGTCACTGAGGGCTCTTGGGTGGACGCGCGGATTGATACAGCTCTTGCCGATCGGGCACCTTTGCCAAAACCTGATATTAGAAAAATGCTGGTGCCTCTTGGGCCGGTAGTCGTTTTTGGGGCGAGCAATTTTCCTTTTGCTTATTCTACAGCAGGCGTAGATACTTGTTCTGCGTTGGCAGCCGGTTGCACGGTAGTACTAAAGGCGCATCCGGCCCACCCGCAAACGTCTGAGCTGGTGGCGCAGGCTATCCAACTTGCAATCAAAGAAACCGGAATGCCGGATGATGTATTCATTCACGTGCCCGATTCATCTTTTGAGACCGGTAAAGCATTGGTGCAACATCCGTTCACAAAAGCAGTTGGCTTTACGGGGTCGTTTGCCGGAGGCAAAGCGTTGTTTGACTATGCAGCACAACGGCCGGAGCCAATACCTGTGTTTGCGGAAATGGGCAGCCTGAACCCTGTCTTCATTTTGCCCAAAGCACTTGTTGCACGAAGTGACAAAGTTGCGGATATGTATGGCGCCTCTATTACGCAAGGGGTAGGCCAATTTTGTACGAAGCCCGGCTTGTTATTTGGTGTTCAAAGCGAACAACTCGAACGTTTCAAGACACAGTTGGCAGATCGACTGAAGGCCATCGCACCTGCCACCATGTTGCACAGTGGTATAGCTGAAAGCTACGTGCACAACCGGGCATCAGCGCTCCGGCAGGCAGGTGTCACTTTGTTGGCAGAATCAAACGCACAGCCATTGCCAGAACAGGGAACACCCACGCTGGCCGTAGTGCGTGCACATGATTTTATCCAAAACCAACAGCTTTCGGAAGAAGTCTTTGGTCCATACTCGCTTTTGATCGCTGCCGATGACATTCATCAGATGAAGGTTGCAGCGGCTCTGTTGCCCGGACAATTAACGGCCACCATCATTGGCGAAGAAGAAGAGTTGCATGCATTTTCGGATTTGGCGGAGTTGCTGGCCGAGAAAGCGGGGCGCGTAGTCATCAACGGTGTGCCAACCGGTGTAGAGGTCTGCCCTTCGATGCACCATGGGGGTCCGTTTCCGGCTACCACCGATGCGCGTTTTACCTCGGTAGGAACTGATGCCATCAAAAGATTTGTCAGACCTGTTTCGTTTCAAAACTTTCCGCAGAAGCTGTTGCCCGATGAATTGAAAGACAGTAACCCTTTGGGGATTTGGAGATTGTTTAATAATGAATGGAAAAAATAGGTATTGTTTGTTCGTCAATCATTGCTCGTAAACATGATGAACCAACAATGATCAGTGATAACATGAATATTTTCAAATGTATAGACGCTCACACTTGTGGAAACCCCGTTCGGGTGGTGGCGGATGGCGGTCCTCCGCTGGAGGGAAGCAACATGAGTGAAAAACGACAGCATTTTTTACGCGATTACGATTGGATCCGCAAAGGGCTGATGTTTGAGCCCCGTGGCCATGATATGATGAGTGGCAGCATTTTGTATCCACCCACCGATCCGAAAAATGATGTAGGGGTATTGTTCATCGAGACGAGCGGGTGTTTGCCAATGTGTGGGCACGGCACCATAGGCACAGTAACCATCGCCATCGAAGAGGGGCTCGTAAAGCCCCAAACGCCCGGCATACTGAATTTAGAGGTACCTGCGGGATTGGTCAAAATCGAATACAAACAAGAGGGAAACAAGGTAAAGTCGGTGAAGATCACCAACGTGAAAGCGTACCTGGCAGCGGAGGGAATCAATGCCACTTGCCCCGACTTGGGAGAACTTACGTTAGACGTTGCCTATGGCGGCAACTTCTATGCCATCGTAGATGTGCAGCCGAACTTTAAAGGTATTGAGCACCACACGGCCGACCAATTGGTGAGTTGGAGCCGCGAGCTAAGAAAAGATATCAACCGAAAGCACACCTTTGTGCATCCCGAAAACCCCACCATCAATAGTTGCAGTCACATCTTGTGGACAGGCAAGGCAATGGATCCTACTTCAACGGCACGCAACGCAGTTTTTTATGGCGACAAAGCAATCGACCGTTCACCCTGCGGCACGGGCACTTCAGCGCGACTGGCGCAGTGGTTCACGAAAGGAAAATTGAAGCAAGGCGAAGAATTTATTCATGAAAGCATCATTGGTTCCAAATTCATTGGCAGAATAGAGGAGGTAACGGAATTGAACGGTAAGCCCGCTATCATCCCCAGTGTAGAAGGTTGGGCGAAAGTGTATGGTTACAACACCATCACCATCGACCCAGAAGATGACCCGTATGCGTATGGTTTTCAGGTGATTTGACTCGGTATGCTGGATACTAGATACTAGATAATTGATCATAACACAATAGAATATGAGTTATAAGAACCTGGAGATTTGGCAGGAGGCAAAGGAGTTATCCATCAAGATACATGAGATGACATTTAAGCTTCCAAAGTTTGAACAGTTTGAAGAAGCGCAACAAATCAGGAGGTCAAGTAAATCGGTTCGCTCAAATATCGTTGAAGGCTATGGGCGAAGAGCCTACAAGCAAGAATACCTTCGCTTTCTTATAATGGCTCAAGCCTCAAACGATGAAACAATCGATCACCTTGAAATGTTGATCGAAACAAAGTCGTTAATGGATCTAGAATTGTACAATGACCTTCACGGAAGATTGGAGATACTTGGTAAGAAAATAAACAGCTTTATAAAAGCAGTGCAAAGGCAACACAACTCCTCTCCATCAGTTAGTGAACCGTTTATCTATTACCCTGAGTCCCCAGAAACCAGTATCTAGCATCCAGCATCCTAAATCATGAAAAAAATCGGAATCTTAGGAGGCGGCATTATTGGTTTGAGTTCCGCCTATTATCTCAACAAGCTTGGGTACGAAGTGACCGTGATAGACCAGGGTAACTTATCTGACGGGTGTTCGCATGGAAATGCCGGGATGATTGTGCCGAGCCATTTTGTGCCGCTGGCTGCACCCGGTATGATCGCTAAGGGCATTCGCTGGATGTTTGATTCCACCAGCCCGTTCTATGTAAAACCGCGATTCGATCGGGACTTAATCCGCTGGGGTTATCATTTCCTCAGGAGTGCAACGTCTGCTCACGTGAAGCGGTCTGCCCCAGCGCTGAAAGAGTTGAGCATGCTCAGCAAGAGCTTGTACCGCCAGTGGAAACATGATCTGAGTTTTGACTTTGGATACCAGGAGAAAGGTTTATTGATGATGTATAAGACCCCGGAAACTGAACATGAAGAACGCGTGACTGCACACATGGCCAAGGAATATGGAATTGAAGCCCATCTGCTGAGTGCAACTGACGTACAGCAATTGGAGCCACATGTGAAAGTGGATGCCCGCGGAGCTGTCTATTTTCCGGGCGATGCACACTTGGTGCCGCAAATGCTGTTGCACGGTTTGATTGAATGGTTGAAAACAAAAGGCGTACGTGTGATAGACCAAACAACGATACAGGATTTTGAGTTTGACAAAGCACGTGTTACAGCCACGCGCACATCGGCTGGCAAATTTCATTTTGATGAGTTGGTAGTCGCTTTGGGCTCATGGTCTGGGATGATTGCCAAAAAGCTGGATCTCAACATACCCATGCAAGCAGGTAAAGGATACAGCTTTTTGGTGGATGATGTAAGCGATCGTATTCGCATTCCTGCCATATTGTTGGAGGCGAGGGTTGCGGTAACGCCCATGTGTTCTTCCGTTCGCTTTGGCGGAACGATGGAAATCAATGGTATTGATCATACTATTAACATGAACCGAGTGAGGGGAATTGTGAATTCCATTCCCAGATACTATCCAGAGATGAAAGTAGAAGTTCCGCCAAAAGAAAAAATCTGGCATGGCCTTCGACCCTGCTCACCGGATGGGCTTCCGTTTATCGGCCGATCAAAGAAATTCAAAAATCTAACCATTGCCACGGGCCACTCGATGATGGGCTTGAGTTTAGGCCCTGCTACGGGTATGCTGGTATCTGAACTCGTTGAAAACAAAAAGAGCTCGATGAATATCGAGCTCTTTGAACCAAACAGGTTTTGATCACTTTCTCAAAATGATTTTGACGCTCTTTGTGCCATTGGTAGATTTCATCCGCAATATGTATGCGCCCTCTTCTTTGCCGGTGAGGTCAAGTTCCCGCTCGTAGGCACCTTCACGCTGTTGGGCCAGGTTTTCGGTGAAGTTGACACGGCCTGCTGCGTCAAACAATTCAATGGTAGCGGCTGAAGGCACAGCGAGGGTGTACCGAATCGTTGCTTTCGATTGCACGGGGTTCGGGTATACGGTGAGAGACTCGATAGCATTGTGCAATTCAATGCCCGTGGGGGCTTGTTGGATAAACAAGTTGTCGATAGACCAACCCCAACCGGTGACATTATCGTTATCAGCTCTCAGCCTGAAGCGAAATAAAAGCGTATCGTTTGCTTTAAATTTTGTCTTTAGGTCAATACTCTGGTCAACTTGCATGGCAGGCGTACCCTGCTGGTTGGCATTGAACGCTGTTAGCCATGCTGCATTTGCGGACGAATTGTAACCGTCTTTTAGGGCAACCCAGTCAATGCCATTCTTTGTTGCTTCTACCACCACAAAATCTTTGAAACCGGGTTGGCCGAAGGTGACGCCATTGGCAGAAGGTTGGATGAGGGCCACATCCTGAAAAAAGAATGTGCTCAATCCACCACTCACAATAATGGGCTGGGTGATTATGGCATTTGGCTCGTTGTTTGAAAGGTATGGGTGCAATGTTTGCAGGCTTCGGTTGCTGGTTCCGAAGTCTGCAAGTGTAAATCCGCTGAGGTTGAGATTATCAAATGTGGTGAACACATTAGAATAGGTGTTCTTATAGCCTGTCGCCAGCGAAATGTTTGTACCAGAGAAAGTACTAGACGAGTAAGGTGCACTGTCTTTAAAACCAATCAGGTTAACATTTATCGTTGATTTGGGCGCATTTTTGACTTTAAATATGAATGTTCCCGCTGGAACTTGGTTGATCTTTCCAACGATGTTGTCGTTTATTCTCACACGGATGGAATCGAAAGGTCGGTTGACTTGAAATTTGATCGCAAAATCAGATTGCGGGGTAGTGCCGGTGGCGAGTATGGCGGGTCGGTCAACGTTACTCTTTTGAACCGCACCTACTTTTGCTGTCCAGATTCCCCGCCCGTGGGTTGCGATCACGATTTGATCGTCTTGTGCTTTCATGTCCCAAACAGACACGTTGGGGAAATCGTCCAGCAAACCCCACGTGAGCCCGTTGTCCAACGATTGTACGATTCCGATTTCTGTTCCTGCCCAAATAATGTTCGGATCATCTGTGCGCACATACAAGCAGTATGTGGCTACGTTTGGAAACCCATTTGAACTTGTGGAGTTGTTATTAAAACCTGTAATGTCGTTCCATGTTAGCCCAAAGTCTGTGGTACGTAAAATTTTTGGCCGCCCCGAAAAAGAGAACAATGCGTATGCAGTCTTTTGCTCTATAGGGTGTGACGCAAGTTTGGTAATGCCACCGAGTGGCACAAGGGTGTAGTTGTTCACCGCTTTAAATGTTTTGCCGCCATCAGTCGACAACTGTAGATTGCGGAGTGACCCTGAATTGACCATTCCGCTGCCAGCCCATATGACGTTTGCGTTGGCACGCGAAACTTCAACATCCATGAGCGATGTAGCGCTTCCCCATTTGTCTGTGATCGGTGTGAGTGTCCAAGATTGACCAAAGTTGGGAGAAGTAAAAACGCCCGCTGATGATAGTGTGAATATGACATCCGGATTGTCGCGCGATCCGGCTAGCTTGGAAACAAAGGGCTGGCTGCCCGACAAGCCGGAGGTAGCCACAGTCCAAGTTGCGCCACCATCCACAGACCTGCGGAAGTTATTATTCTGAGCGCCACCAATCATTTTTTTGTCGTCTGTGTTATGCCATATCACTTCAAATCCATCGCCACCAATGTTGAAAAGATATTGTGACGACTTTGAGGCCACTTGCCCTGCCACCGACTTCCAAGTACCATTGTCTTGCATCCCACCAAAATATTCATCAAAGCCTGGCCGCTTGTCGGCTCCATAGAATTGGCTGGTATTGTAGTCAGCTCCGCCAAAGGTCCAATTGCCATCATTGATGCCGGGCACAGATGACGTGTTTGAAACAAAAACGCCACCATCGTTTGCATTCAGAATCTTATATGTGTTGGCCGACATGGGGATCATCACCAGGTTGTGGTGATCAACATGAACGATGGCGTTTTTATTGGGATTGCCGTATTGACCGCGGCCATCAGTGATAAACGTTGTGATGCCGTTTAACTTTTGCTGACTTGAAAAACGAAATCGTAATATGGAATTACCGGAAGGGGGCCAGGTGGCCCCCGTGGCTAATGTGGGCCAAATGAAATACATTTGGTTGAACACGTGACCGCCTGTTACAGCGATGCTTGAACTTGGGGTGGTAGCATTGTAGTCTACGTTGTTGATGTACAGGTATTCGCGTGATTGCTTGGTTGGGTCTGTATCAACGGTGTTGGAGCTGATGAGGTTAAATGCACCGTCTCTGCCCTGGTCTCGAAAGGATACCATCAATTGGCGATTGCTGGTTATGTCCCAAACTTCGAAGGGAACATTTACATAATCCTGATAGGTATAGCTCGTGTTCGGAACACCTGCTGCTGAACCTGCGGGCACCATAAACCGGTGTGCCTTTTGTGATCGTCCGGGGCCAAACCGTATCTCCACCGATATATTGCTGGCGGCTGGCCCAACATCAAAATTCCCGTTGGTTGCACCGCCAAAATTGGTCAAATTCATGAAGCTTGTGTACCCTGCGTCTTCAATGCTGTAGACCCCACCCGTGGATGAAGTGCCATCTAAGGTTGTCTGGAATAAATCAACACCGCCAAAGTAGATCACATTTGGATTGAATGGGTCGCAGGCCACTGTGTTGTCATACCAGCCTTGCCCATTCAAAAAATTGAGTGGTGTAGTGGTCAGTTTCACATCTACAAGCGACCACGTTGCGCCACCATCATCACT
>DHLV01000129.1:9392-9578 GCA_002405445.1 Flammeovirgaceae bacterium UBA4659
CATCATCACTCATCATCATTTTCGGAGAATCACCGATTCCGCAAGAAGCAAACAAGCGGTTCGGTCGGCTGGGGCAAACGTCAATTTCACACCGTGCAACCGGTGCCATGCCGGTGTTGGCTAACGTCCAGGTATCGCCTGCATTCACCGATTTTAAAACACCCACGCCATTTTGCGCGGCATACA
>DHLV01000058.1 GCA_002405445.1 Flammeovirgaceae bacterium UBA4659
AATCCGATGGTAACTTGGCCAACAATTTTAATCCTACCCGCCAACCCTTCTTTGTTCTTCTTAAATACTTTAATGTAGTCGTCCAAAAACCCTATCAACCCCAACCATACGGTGGTTGCAACCAACAGTATCACATACACATTATCAATCTTCGCGAACAACAGTGTGGGTACTAAAATCGCAGCCAAAATGATCAGACCGCCCATGGTAGGTGTGCCCTTCTTTTGCATTTGACCTTCCAATCCTAAATCGCGGATGTCTTCACCCACTTGCTTTTTGCGCAGCATGTTGATGAGGCTCTTTCCAAAGAAAATGGTAATCAGAAGAGACAACACTGCCGCCATTCCTGCGCGGAATGAAATGTATTGGAACAATCCCGCGCCTGGGAAGTCAAAGTTTCGTTCGATATAGTCGAAAAAGTAATACAGCATTTTCTCTAATTCTTTGATTCGATGATTGGTTGATTCGATAATTAACGAATTACCGAATCAGCCCATCAGCTAATTAATTCGCAAACATTTTCAACATCCTCATCACCACTTCTTTGTCATCAAAAGGGTACTTCACTCCCTTTATCTCTTGGTAATTTTCATGCCCTTTGCCTGCTACCAAAATGATATCTTTCTCTTTAGCCAGCATGCACGCAGTCTTTATTGCCTCCTCCCGATCCACCATCACAAGCGTTTTTTTTGCATCGGCCGGACTTACTCCCTGCTGCATCTCCCTAATAATTTCTGCAGGATCTTCGCTGCGCGGGTTATCTGAAGTGAAAATGATTTTATTTGAATACTTACAAGCCACCGCAGCCATTAACGGACGCTTGGTTCTATCCCTGTCTCCACCACACCCAACAACGGAAATCACTTGCTCTTGTCCGGTTCGGAAATTGGCAATCGTCTCCAGCACATTCTTGAGCGCATCCGGTGTGTGCGCATAATCAACAATCGCGGTGAATTTCGCTCCGGGCATAACCAACTCAAACCTTCCGGGTGCCCCGCTTAAAGAAGAAAGCTTCGTCAAAACAGATTCTGAATCTTCTCCCAGCAAGCATGCTGCGCCATACACCGTCAGTAAATTGTAT
This sequence comes from Flammeovirgaceae bacterium UBA4659, assembly GCA_002405445.1. Classification (GTDB taxonomy): domain Bacteria; phylum Bacteroidota; class Bacteroidia; order Cytophagales; family Cyclobacteriaceae; genus ELB16-189. The sequence goes on from DHLV01000058.1 coordinate 1,082, forward strand.
GCATTGAAATCGCCAATCAATTTGAACCATACATTGCGGTCGCCAATCTCCAGCTCCAAACCATGAATGGAGTTGGTGATGATTTTGGCCTTGAAATCAGCCATTTTTTTGATGCCGTAGGTGTACTTCTTTGCCTTGGTGTTTTGCAGCATCACCATGCCGCGTTTGTCATCTACATTTACCAGAGTAAAAGTATCAGATGACAAGCCATCGAAAAAACCTTTCTTAGCTCGGATGTAACTCTCGAACGTGCGGTGATAATCCAGGTGGTCATGTGTAATGTTTGTAAAGAGTGCGCCTACAAAATGAATTCCCTCAATTCTACCTTGCGCCACTGCATGCGAGCTCACTTCCATAAAGCAGTGCGTGCAATTTGCATTCAACATCTGCACCATCAACTCGTTGATTTGAATGGGGTCAGGTGTGGTGTGTGTGGCGTGCAAATCGTTGTCAACAATTTTGTTCACAACTGTGGATAACAATCCGCAGCGATAACCCATGGAAGAAAACAATTTGAACAACAACGTAGCAACCGTTGTCTTTCCGTTGGTGCCAGTAACGCCAACTACTTTTAATTTGGATGACGGGTTGCCATAAAAATTTGAAGTAATGATGCCCAATGCATGTGCGCTGTCTTTTACCGTTACATATGTTGCAACCTCTGAAATTGAATCAGGCAATTTTTCTGCGATGACAGCAACGGCCCCGCTGGCTACGGCTTTTTCTATAAAGACATGGCCATCCGATTGTGTACCCTTGATGGCCACAAACAAAGAGCCTGGTTTCACTTTGCGGGAATCAAAGCAAACACTCTTCACCTCCACATTCATGCTACCACTGGTGGAGGTGATGTTAACTCTATATAATATGTCTTTCAGTTCAGCCATTAACCTAGTCTCAAATAAATTCTGGCTCCCTTTCCGGCTTTCACACCGGGCGAAAGTGACTGCTCCGTTACCCTGCCCTTTCCTTCATAGGACACGCGCAGTCCGGACTTTTCAAGTACATAAATCGCATCGCGAAAGGTCATCCCGGTTACATCCGGCACAAGCCCTTTCACCATCGGATTCTTCTTCCAAACTACCGCACTGCCGTTCTTTGCTACTTTGATCCATTCTTCTTCAGTTGCAGAATGATTGGAAACACCTAATTCATTACTCAACATCGTTAGCTCTTCTTGCTTGCCCGCGCGCAACGTTGGAAATACACCGGGTTCCATCATTCTCTTTTTTTCCATGGCCGAATGAAGATTGATGTCGCGGGAATAAATGTTATCGGCAATGTCGCGGAACACGGGGCCCGCTACGCTGTTTCCATATTGATAAACACCGCGTGGGTTTCTGATCAACACAATGGCTGTGTACTTAGGTGCATGGGCAGGGAAATAACCTACAAACGAAGTGATGTACCTCTTTTCGTAATGACCATCTACTAGAATCTGCGCAGTACCCGTTTTGCCGGCTATTTTGTAATAAGTATTTTTCAAGTTCTTGGCAGTTCCGTTCTCTACCACGCCCTCCAAAAGCAAGCGCAACTGATTTAATGTTTTATTCGAGCATACTTTTGAATTAATGGTCTCGGTTTCAAATTCTTGAATCACTTTCTCTGCCTGACTCACTGCGGTAACGAACATTGGCTTTATCATTTTACCATCATTGGCAATGGCATTGTACAATGCTAAAGTGTGAAGCGGTGAAATTTCAAAACCATAACCATAAGCCATCCAAGGCAATGTGATTCCGCTCCAGGCTTTATCGGTGGGGCGTGTAATTTTCGGGAACGACTCACCCGTGATTTGTAAACCCAGGGGCTTTGATAGCTTCAACTCATCGATATTCTCTAAGAATTTTGAAGGCTTGGTACCATAATGCTTATCCACCAACCGCGCCATTGCAATGTTTGACGAAACCTCGAAAGCTTGCTTTATTGTGATTCTTCCATAGCCACCTTCTTCATGATCGCG
>DHLV01000266.1 GCA_002405445.1 Flammeovirgaceae bacterium UBA4659
ACGCTTAAAAGATGTACTTCAGCGCAGGGTTACGCTTTAAGTCCTGCCTTTAAAAAACTGGATGTTTTTATTACATTTTGGAATTCATTCAACTGGTTTCTTTTTGTTAGCTGCTCAATCGTCAGTTCGATATTAGGTTTTCCTGCAATGTTCAATGCTTTTTCCTGTTCATTAGTAAAATCTGAAATACTGTTAAATGACTTTTGTGCCTTCATGCCTGCCGAAACCACATCTTTAATTGAATAGCCATTGCCAGATACTGAACCCGAATTTTGAGAGATACTGGTGATCGTACCAGTAAAAGATCCTTCCAGGGTAATACTTGCCTCATTAATCAATTTTACTTCAACTTGAAGTAAGCTTTCATAAAAACAGGTGCAAGGGTCGTAGGTCATTTGAAAATCACTATAAAACCATTTACCCAAACCATTTAGATAAGAAGCAACTCCAACTATGGATGGGTTACTTTCAAATTTATCAAGTGGAAAAATCTTTGAGGCATTACTGAGCACTGAACTATAGAATTTTGAGCTAGGAGCGCCAACAAATTTTAATTGAATGCTAGCACCATTGAAAGCTAATGGGCTATTTCCCGCCAAGAAAACTCTCAAAACACCAGTTAACTTATTGTACAATATCAAATAAACATAGTCTATGGGTGGATTTTGTGCAATATCTTTTTTATAGAAGCCCATATCGTACTTTATTAGCTCCCATCCGTCAGTTGGGCTCATGTCTTTATTCGTAAATAATGAGATGACATTTGTATTCTGATACCCCTGAAAAAAAGGAGACTCAATTTGAGTTGCAGGGATATTTATTGAGTTTACTTTATAAAACTGGGTACGCCAATCAAAGTAAAGATTTGTTCGTATTGGCCTCTCAAGATTGACTGGTGCGTCAGGATTTGTGGTAATACCTTTACTTGCGCATTGAGAATATGCCAAAGTACTGACTGTTAGTATGAAAAGTAGAATTAGTAATCTCATAATGGTTTAAATTCGTTTGCCAACAAATCTGTGTTTTGTTCTTTTCTTGTTATCAGGGTAAACAGCTGTAGAGTAGTCAATAAAAACTTGATTTTTGGACTTGCCAAAATACATCCAACCTATCGGATCATTGCAATTTATCCCAGGGAAACCAGTCGCGCTGTTGATAAAATTTGATGATTTGAAGTTGCCTATATGTAATACCCGGTATGTGTACGAAATATCAATAATATAGGGAAATGGCTCCGAGGAGTATAACTTGTTGTCACAGCCCAAGTCTATATTATTGGTGCAAACAAAAAGTTTCTTAACTGGGTCGCAATACCTGATACTTACCACAAACCTGTTGCTAGGGTTTTCTTCCAAGTAACCTTCATAGTCGCCAAGTACCAAAGTACTCTGCTCTGGAACGATAACAAATTTTTTGGTGACGGAGTCTTGGCCTTTTGATAGGGGGAAACATTTTTCGAAAAATGAATCTTGAACCTTCAATTTCACTTCAATTGATTGAGGCACGGGGAATAAATCCTCCGAAAAATACAATTTGACCTCGTTAGTGTTGAACTTTCTAGTGTGGTCTCCAATTTTCCATTCGTAGGATTGATATTTCTCTTTTGATTTTGATCGAAAAACTATCCTGCTGCCTGCAAGTATTGTATCTCCTACAATCACTGTATCGAGCCCTAAAAAATCAACGCCAATATCAAATTGTGCGGTGATCGGTTCTTTGCCTTTACAAGGATTTGACTCATCCCCACACCCCTCTAACGAGAACGTAAAAGCTCCTAACAAAGCCAGCAGAACAAGAAAGGTCAGTTGTTTTTTCATTTTTCGTTTTCTAGCGCATTCAACCTCTTCTTCAATTCCTCGTTCTCTTTTTTCATCTCAATCAAGTGCAGCGTAAGCTCTTCTACTTTCTTCAATAAAATTTCGCTCATGCCATTAAGGCTCATGCCGTCTTTGGCTATTTCCGCAGCGCTGGGTACTTCGGGCAGGTGGTGGTTTTCTTTTATGTAGGTTTCTGTGTCTTCCAAGCTGCGCAGTTTGTAGTTCGCATCAAAAACATAATCTGGGAAAGAGCTGCCGTTGGTAAAAACTTTGATTTCTTCCCAAGCGGCAATTTTGCCCGCGACATACAACCGATACAAGCCCCCAAATGAATTAGTGCCAATGCCTACGTTGCCCCCTCTTGTGATCAACATTTTCGGCAGCCCCCAAGTCACGTTTTGGTTTGGGCCGGGCGAGGCGTTGCTAATAAAAAACTCCATGTTGCCTCCATTGGCTAAAAACATAATTGCCCCGGCACCGCTACCAAACGATGCATTGTTACTGTGCTTGGTATTGCCAAGTGTAGAAAGTGGGCCGTTTACAAGTGTTGGACTTTTATATGCATTGAAAAGTAAACCATGCTGGCCGCCCCAAGGCGTGGAGGTGAGTTGAGAGAATGTACCCGCATCGGTGGTGTTGGTGGGCGTGCTGCTACCCGTCCAGTTTTGAGCAGCTAATGTTTGGCAAAAAAATTGAATCACAAATAGTGAAATGGAAAAGCGTAAAGAGTTTTTCATGATGTTTGCGTTTTGACATTACGAACATAGGAAATAAGAGAGGCCTTTACTTTTCAGATTATTTGATAAACTTACTAAAGAAATTGTCAAGATTTTTAGCGCCTTCGTTCAACAAAACAACTAAATGGCGTGTAAAGTGGCTTCTATTTTTTTTTTTTTTGAAAAATTTATTTTCCAAACCGAGGTAAACCTTACATCAACCTTCGCCAATGTTATCAAAACTTAATATTGGCTGCTTTAGCACATGAAAGTAGTACTGATGGTTTTTTGGTGTGCAGCACTGCGGGGTTGAAACAAAAATGCCACCGCGGGCGATGGCATTTTTTGAAGCGGTGAACTGATGGGGTTTATGAAGCCCAAGTTCTGCCTTGGCCAGCTTCTTTCAACGGTATACAACCTTTGTAAGAACCGGGCACTGCTTCGTATTGCAAAACCTGAGTGGCACCTGCTTCTGAAGTGAAGTAGCCAAGCATTGTCAGTTCTTTTGCCATAGCGAAGAATGGGCGCGGTGCATTCCATTTTTCTCTAACCGCCTTTACAGTTTGCTCATTGTACTGCTTTACGAAAGCCAATTGGTCTTCGGGCTTCAAGTAAATAAAACTATCGCCATGAGCTTTTTTGGCATCTTCATCGAACGTGGCCAAACCTTGCAAAAAGCGGTCTTGGTCTTCTTTCTTGTAGCACTCGCGCAGCATTTGGTCGATGAAATTTGGCACACCTACCTCTTTTGCTCCGGGCGTATCGGTTTTTGGCAGAATCACGCCTGCCAGTTCTGAGATCAATCTTGCCTGATCCTCATTGAAGAAAACAGGTTTATAATTCAAGTCGGGTTTTGCTTTACAGCCATTCAGCAAGCCCGCCATAGCGGAGGCAGAAACAGCAGCGCCCATGAGTAGCGCTGTTTTGCGCAAAGCTTCTCTTCTATCGATTAATTGATTCATAATAGGGTCGTTAATCGTTATAAGTTTTGTTTTTTCAATTCACTCACTGCATAGTCGGCAGCGCGCGCGGTAAACGCCATGTAGGTGAGGGAAGGATTTTGACACCCGGCCGATGTCATGAACGAACCGTCAGTGACAAATACGTTCTTACAGGCGTGCACTTGGTTCCATTTGTTAAGTACCGATGTTTTAGGGTCTTTACCCATTCGTGCTGTACCCATTTCGTGGATGCCCAGGCCGATGCCCGTCACGTTGTCGTACGTGTTGATATTTTTAACGCCTGCCGCTTCCAACATTTCTGCGGCATCGTTCTTCATATCCACCCGCATCTTCAATTCGTTTTCTTTTAGGTTAGTGTCAAACAGCAAGGTTGGCAATCCGTGTATGTCTTTTTTGTCTTTGTTGATCACCACGCGGTTGTTGTGGTCAGGTAAAATTTCTCCAAAGCCCATCAT
>DHLV01000137.1:0-267 GCA_002405445.1 Flammeovirgaceae bacterium UBA4659
TATGGCGATGGTCTTGATCATACTCTCTGATTTAATGGTTGTCAACGTAAATCTACTAAATAATAACTCTTATTCTTCGCAGAGTTACCCGTTTCGGGAACTCTGCGCTTTTATTATCGCTTTTGTCAAATCTATGTCTTTTAATTCAGTCCAGCTCGTGATGTCATAGATGCCTTGGTTGCCTGTCTGGTAATACTTTGCAGAACTGTGGATGTAGTCACATTCATCTGCCACTAAGGCCCAATTCCCCTTGCACGGATTGGCATG
>DHLV01000137.1:495-771 GCA_002405445.1 Flammeovirgaceae bacterium UBA4659
GCGACTTCTATCGGTATCATGTACAATGGAAGACAATTCTGATAGTACATCTGTTTCATTTGCCTGCCGCAGCCTCCGCACTATCCCATAGGACATAAACCGTTTACCCTCGCCTATGATTGAGTTGATGGATAGGCCTTGGGTGTTTCTAAAACCAATGAGCGCATGCACGTGGTTGGGCATTATCACGTAGCCAACAATGTAATGCCCTTGGCCTTTCAGGTGGTCAAACCATTTGTACACTTCTGCATACCCATCACTTAGGTGGAACAGGTG
>DHLV01000137.1:1032-2820 GCA_002405445.1 Flammeovirgaceae bacterium UBA4659
TTTTGTTTTTCTTGTGCTAAACCTCGTAGGTCATTATCGCGCAGAGTTCCCGAAACGGGTAACTCTGCGAAGACAAAGGATTATGCTTTTATCCGATTGCTATGGTTCTACATACCTATATTCCTTCATATTTTCATCTAGTAAAACATCAGGAGACACGATAGTAAAAATTCTTTTTAACTCAAACTCTGTATTCGGATTATATCTAATCTCAACGGTGTTTTCATAAATTTTGTATTGTCCATAGTTTACTTTCTCTTCAATTCCATTTATATTTATTTTAGTTATATCATTCACACTGTCAAAAAAGCATCTTTGTAAATTAAATTTTAATATGTAAAAATTGTCTCCTTCAAATTTTATGCTTGCATGCCAGTCTACCCAATGAAACGGTTCAGACAAATAATAACCCTCAGTCTTTATTTTCATATTTATTTGACAAACATTTTTGTTGTAGTATTATAAATATAGCCACTCTTTGCTGAAGTCTGCGTCTCTTTCCCAAATAGCGTAATTTGATTCAAAACAGCTGGGTCACTTAAATTTTTTAGATAATTAGCTAAAGCTTCCGGGGTTTTAAGGGAATTTACGGGAATCAAAGACAAATCCTTAAATAGTAAGTTCAACTCTAATGGATTTGAAGCTGCCCAAATATCATCACCTCTATTTATAGCTTGCATTAACCAAGGCTCATTGAAGGTCTCCCAAAATTTGGTATATCCTCCATTTGATACAATCATTTCATCCGAGACATTCAATACATTGAATCCACCTTTTTTTGCATCAAATTGAGAAGTCTTTAAATTTCCAAGCACTTCATCGCCTACCAAGGTTTTCATATCTCCAGCACTATATCCATACCGTGTATAATTTCCAACAATAGTGGCTGTTTTGTCAGGATTGGATATTATCCTTGCGCCACTTGAAACATTAGACACTCTTGCCCTTGTTGGTGTTCTTCACCAACAAGCATGATGCACGTTCTGCACTGCTCACCCTTCATGGTGTGCTAAAAATACCCAATCTTTTTCGTTCCTCTCGTAAAACCTTGCACTTGAGTAGTTGTAATCCTCGGGGAATTTACAAAGCCCAGCCTTCACGGGGTTGTTGTGTATGTACTCAAGTTTCTGATCAAACACATCTGGTGTCAATAACGGCACGCCAAGCGAATCGCGCTCCCACACTTGGTGCTTACGGTCTTTGGCGTTTACCATCAGCTCCTGAAGTATCGGAAATTGTTCGTTGCGCAGCAGTTTCAATAGCTGTTGGCCTGTGTACTTCAGAAAATCGCGTTGCACATCATCCCGTTTGTGGTCTCCCTGCATCTGCTATATCAAATGGAAATGGTTGCCCATGATGACAAACGCGTAAACATGGATGCGCTGGTTGCCGACCAAGAAGGCTAAACTATCGGAGACGATGTTTTTGAACCTGTCTTCATGCAGCAAGTGCTTCCACTCAAGGCAGGTTACGGTGAGAAACTCCGAATGTTGTTTCGCATAAACCATTTGCAAAGTTAAAAATATAGGCTTACCTGTTGGCAACTTTCATCTCGCTCGTTGGTGAAGAACACCAACGAGGGCGGAGGATTGCCCTTTCTGCCATTTGCTTTTTGTGTCTTTGTTTTTTCCAATTCACCGCTCCTATTGTTGGCGCACGTTTGTAGCGCGTGCCTCTCGCCTTTATTTGTGTCCGAGCTTGTCGCGAGCCACCACCTTCGTCCACACTTAAGAGTTCCCGAAACGGGTAACTCTGCGAAGACAAAATGGTGATGAAAAAAATGCCATC
>DHLV01000137.1:2884-28017 GCA_002405445.1 Flammeovirgaceae bacterium UBA4659
AACTCCGAATGTTGTTTGGCGTAAACCATTTACGAAGTTAAAAAATACAGGCTTACCTGTTAGCAACTTTCACCTCGCTGTCTGGCGAAAAACAACAAGTGCGAATGGAAAACACGGGTGAACACCTCCTATCAATGCAAAACGTCATCAGTCTTTTTTGCACTACGAGCTGACGATTGAAACCAAAAGGGTTGGGCATTATTGCTATCAAAAATTTTTCTTTGATTCTCACTGTCAGGGTTTCTATTGACTATTTTGGCGATAAGGGCAGGCTTCGTCACAACTCGTGCAGAATTGTCATTGCAAATATTTTCAAATGGCAATTCCGGGTTAAATGGCTTTCTGCCTATATTGAGCCCACAACATTTTTTGAGATGACCCGTCATTTTTTTGCGTTCATGGCTTTGCTCATCGCGATCTGCAGTTGCGAAACTGCTTCGGACTGTTGTAGCCAACCGGTGAGCGCCACACAGACGAGCATCGGCATCACCGGTGATCCCGCAGATATTCAAACCACCACCAGCGGAGGTTTTGTGCTGATGGGTGGCGGCACAGATGTTGACCAGGCATTTCGCTGGATGATTAAAAAAAGTGGAGGAGGAGATTTTTTGATCATTCGGGCATCGGGGTCAACCGGGTACAACAACTATGTATATGGGCTTGGCCGGGTCCATTCTGTAGAAACGCTATTGATCGATTCCCGCGAAAAGGCGCAACTTCAGCAAACCGGTGACAGGATCCGCGAAGCTGAAGCGGTATTTATTGCAGGAGGCGATCAGGCAAACTATGTAAATTTCTGGAGCAACACCCACGTATCGGCTGCATTGGATTATCTCATCCGCGAAAAGAAAGTGCCGCTGGGAGGAACCAGTGCCGGGTGTGCCATATTGAGTGATTATGCATTTGACGCCCGAAATGGCACGGTAACGTCTGCAGAAGCATTGGCTGATCCATACGTCAGTCAGGTCAGTTTATCGAGGAGTTTTCTCCAAATTCCTTTGTTGAAGAACGTCATTGCCGACCAGCATTATGCACAGCGAAACCGCGAGGGGCGCCATGTAGCTTTTCTGGCAAGGCTACACCAAGATTTTGGGGTCAACACTCCGCTGGGGATCGGTGTAGATGAGCGCACGGCAGAATGTGTTGACACCGATGGGGAGATCGTTGTTTTCGGTGAGGGAAAAGCTCATTTTCTCAGGCCACAGGGGCCTGCGGAAATTTGTGCACCGGGTTCTTCTCTTCACTGGAATCTCGCGGGTCAGGCCATTCGCGTCCACGCATACCAGGGCAGCGAAGCAGGGTCACGGGCTTTCAACATCTATCAATGGCCCACGGTGGCAGGCTCATTTTGGTCAGTGACGCAAGGGGTTTTGAACAAGTGACAGACTTGCTCGGCATGTGCAATGTTTGTATTTGTGAAGTGAGCGTGCATGGCTTAGCAGATTGATTTACACGGTACTTTTTTTTAAGCAGATACCAAAAACTTGCTTGATGATTTTGCGCGCATGTAGTGGAATGTGCCCGGGCTTACCTTTGAAACCTGATGCTGAAGGCGGGCCAGCAACCAACGCGGTGGTGACTGAAAATTGTAAGGCTGCGTGGTGCTTCGTGAACGTCCCAAAAATTCTGCCGTATCTTTGGTCGTTTGTATTGAATTTATGAAAATTGGAGTCGGTATGCGGGTGTTCTTTTGTATGTCGCTTTTTGCACAGATCTCCCTGTCTGGTTTTTCGCAGGGAAGCGCACAAATTGACTCGCTCCGCAGGGTGATTGCAAGGGAGACTGCAGATAAGAACCGTCTGGTGCTATACAACCAATTGGCGTTTGCCTATTGGAACACAAACCCCGATTCCACCATCGCCTATGCCAAACGGGCAGAGCGCCTTGCGGTACAACTGGGTGATCGATTTGAACATAGTAACAGCCTGGGCCACCAAGCAAATGGATTGACCTCGCTGGGTGACCTGGAAGGCGCGATCCGTTTGTATTTGCGCGCTATTGACATGGCCGACTCACTGGGTGCTATAAGTCTCCTGGCCAATTTGAAGACAAATCTGGCAGGAGTTTACTATCGCCAGGGCAATCTGCCAGAATCGTTGCGGTTGGCATCGGAAGGCCAACTTTTGGCAGAACAGGGTAACAGCAGGGCTTCCTATATTTCCAGCACCACGCTGATCGGATCACTCAATTCGGATTTTGAAAACTACGGCCAAGCCATCCGTGTGCTCTCCGAACTGATCCGGTACATGGAGCGAACCGGGGCAGGTGAAGAAATCGGCTACCCGCTACTCAACCTGGGAAACGCCTATTTTTCGTTGAAGAAATTTGACTCGTGCCGCTACTATTATCAACGGGCCGTTTTGATGGCCCGCGGTAGTCGCGACTTCTATCTTCTGGAGATGGCAACTTACAGACTGGTAGAGGCATTGGCTATTCTGCAAAAACCCGCGAAGGCAAAGGCAACGCTTGACAGTCTTACAAAGGCAGCCGATTTCAAGCCGTTTCCCGAGATGAAGGTAGAACGTATGATGGCCATGGTCGAGCTGGCTGTTTCCCTCCGAGATTTCAATGCTGCCCGCAGGTATGCATGGCAGGGCATACACGATGCCGGAGGCCCCGGAAAGTTCTATGCGAATGAGTTTTTTTCAAGCCTTGCCGACATTTATGAGGCCACCGGTAACCACGATTCCGCCTATCATTACCTGAACATCGCAGTAGCCGGCCGCGACTCCACCAATCGGGCAATCCGCGCCAGTGAACTGGCCTTCTGGAATTTAGACAATGAACTTCGAAGCAAGGAGAGGCGCGAGATTCAGTTGACCACCCGTCTTGAGCGGGAGCGTGAACGCAGCGAGCGAATCAACTTTCTGCTCATCCTAGCGGGTATCGGCATCTTTGCCGGTATTGTAGTGCTGGTGGCCGGGGTGCGCCTGATGCGGCAGAAGGAACGCCTGAATCAAGTTTTGCAGACTCGCAATACCGAACTGCAGGTGTCAATGGCGGAGGTGAAACGATTGGACAGAGAAATCCGCAATATGACGATGCATATTGTGCACGACTTGCGCAGCCCGCTGAATTCAGTGTATGCCGCGTTGCAACTGATCGGTAAGACAAGCCCTGAGGCTGAAAAGTTGATGGCAATGGCTGCCGGTGAAGTGCAACGCGGGCAAGCCTTTATACGCAGTTTGCTCAAGAGCCTTGAAATAGGCAAATGGAAAATTGAAGTCTCAGTAATTGATCTCGCCCCTTTCATTCACCAGATTACGGACCGGCATCGCACCCGGTGTGAAGAGAAACATATCAAATTCACATCGCATACCGACCCTGTCCATATCATTTCTGACCGTCTCGCACTTGACCGGATTGTGGACAACCTGCTTTCAAATGCAGTGAAATTCTCTCCGCCCGAAACCCAGATCACACTAAGCGCACGGATGGACGGTGACCTGATCTTGAAAGTCGTTGACCAGGGCCCCGGGTTTACCGCGAAGGATCAGGAAAGAATTTCAACTGATTTCCAACGGCTTTCCGCAATTCCAAAAGGTGGCGAAGAGTCGCACGGTGTTGGCTTGTCATCAGTATACGCGTTGGTAAAGGTGCTTGGTGGCACGGTACACCTGACAACCGCTCCTGGGCAGGGTGCAGACTTTGAAATCCATCTTCCCGTAAAATTGATCCCCACGCCTACTCCGGTTGTCTCTTTTGCCGGCTGATGAACCGGGTAAAGTTGGTGGCAAAAGCCAAACCGTCATTCAACAAAACAATGGACCTGGCGAGTACCCGCAGCGCCACAACCGCATTTTTGAGCAACGGGAAAAGGGCAGAAGTTTATGGCTTCGTTGATCGGGTCAATCCCTGTACATCACCGCCTTCACAGCTTTCACCGTGCGCGCAACGTTGGGCAAGATGGCTTCAATAAGCGTGGGCGCGTAGGGCAGCGGTACATCTAAACTATTGATGCGATGCACGGGGGCATCCAGATAATCGAATGCGTGTTTTTGAACATGGTAGGTGATCTCGGAAGAGATGGCAGCCAATGGCCACGCCTCTTCCACTACCACCAGTCGGTTGGTCTTCTTGACTGACTCCACTACGGTGGCGTAATCGATCGGGCGCACCGTACGTAAATCAATGACCTCAACGGAAATTCCTTCCTTCTCCAATTCTGCGGCTGCCGCCAAGGCTACTTTCATTATCTTTCCAAAAGAGACCAGGGTTACATCTGTTCCCGCACGCTTCACATCTGCCACGCCCAGCGGAATCAAATACTCTTCTGCAGGCACTTCCCCTTTGTCGCCATACATCAACTCCGACTCCATAAAAATCACCGGGTCGTTGTCGCGGATAGAAGTCTTTAGGAGGCCTTTGGCATCGTAAGGAGTAAAAGGCACCACTACCTTCAGGCCGGGTGTGTTGGCAAACCAGTTTTCGAAGTTTTGTGAGTGCTGCGAACTGAGCATGCCTGCGTTACCTGTGGGGCCACGGAACACAATTGGCACGTTGAACTGCCCACCGGACATCGAGAGCATTTTCGCTGCGGAATTGATCACCTGGTCGATGGCCACGAGCGAAAAATTGAAAGTCATGAACTCAATGATAGGCCTCAACCCGTTGGTGGCCGCGCCTACGCCTATGCCGGCAAAGCCCAACTCCGCAATGGGTGTGTCAATTACCCGCTTGGGTCCAAATTCGTCTAACATGCCCTGGCTTACCTTGTAGGCACCATTGTATTCGGCCACTTCCTCGCCCATCAAAAAAACAGACGGGTCTCTGCGCATTTCTTCACTCATGGCTTCGCGAAGGGCTTCTCTGAACTGGATTTCTCTCATAGTTTGGGCAACGATCTAACGCGGGCAAAAATACGTGTGAAAAGGGAGTTTTAAAAACCTGTTTTTTCGGTAGGCCGTCAACAAAAAGACCCCGTTTGCAGCGGGGTCTTCGTTGTTGGCTTTTAATGTTGATTACTTCAGCGCGTTTCTGAATGCATCTGATGTATTGAACTTGGCAAACTCCAGGTCTGTCAAGGCTTTTTCCTTCAGGCCGGCATCAATCTTCACCGCATTCGCCAGGTTGCTCACTACCGCATCGCCACTGCCGGCACGCGCGGCAGCCACTGCAGCACCGTAGTAGGCGATGGCATAGTTTGGATTTTTTCGGGTTGCCTCGGCAAACGAAGAAGATGCATTGCTGAAATCTTTCTCCAACAACTGCGCCAAGCCTTTGTTAAACAGGTTTACATGTGTATCAGTTGATGAAGAAGTTGAAGATACCGCAGCACCGTAGTTGGCCATGTAAATTTCGCAGGCTCCCTTCACACCGTTTACGCCACGGGTAACATCGTTGCTGGCGCCATTCAATGCCGCACGTGCATGGTTGTAGGCTTTGTAAGGGTTGCCTTTCATCAACGCAACTGTTGCAAGGTTGGCGTGAACTTCAGAAGTCGCTTTCAACTTTGCTGCAATTTCGAATTGGGTAGAAGCCTTTTCAACAAGGTCTGATTTTGACCAATTATCGATGGCCATTTGCAGGTAAGCCGCGCCCAGATTGTTGTGGGCAGTCCAATGAGTACCTTTTTTGGTGGCAACCTCATAAATCGCAGTCTTTTCTTCCAGCGAAGGAGTCAGCGTGCCGGCATACATTAATTCATCAAATGTCAAAGCATCGATGCCCGCCTGCCCAGTGGTCATTTGCTTTGCCAACACCGAAATTTCAGCATCAGTCTTTTTTGGCTTGATGGTCAATATCTCGGTTTTGGCAGCGCGCAAACCCGGGTAAACATCACGAAAAACTTTGTTGTAGCCCGATAACTTCTTCAATTGCTTCTCTTGGTCTTCAAAAGCTCCTCCGTTGTTAACGATGTTGAGAAAGGCAGACTTCTCCTCAGGGCTGATGCCACCGTAGGCCGCCAGAGCAGTTTTAAACTCGGACCAATCATCAACAATCGGCTTCAAAATAAATTTTACCTCAGCGGCAACACCCTTGTAATCATACTTTTTCATTTGTGCCCGGTAGAATTTCTCGATGGCAGCAGCACGCTCTTCAGACAGTTTGCTGTTGATTCTTTCCAAGCCCTCAGGTGAGTGGGTACCCGTGATGGTGACGGTGCGGGTTACATTTTTTGCAGCGATGTAGGCATCCAACTGCTTTCCTTTTTCGGCTTTGATTTCGGATTTGCGCAGCACTGATTTGCCGCGCTCGAAATTGAAATCGGGGATGATCACCGGCATCAACTCCTCTTGGTTGTTGTAGGCATGGGCTGCAAAGGCTGCATAGTAAGAGTTTTGCACCAGTTTTGAAGTAGTGATCAGGCCTGTTGCATAATCCAAGCGTTCAGTTGCTTTGGTCTTGGTGCCTTTGGCAGCCACTCCCTGTATTTGCACCGTTCCGCGCTTGAGGGATTCCTTGTAGGGGAAGCTAAAGGACTTAGAAACCTTAGGCTCCTCGGTTGCGGCATTGGGATAGTCGTCACCCTTCAATGGCACAGGTGGCAACGCGATTTCATTGTCGCCAGCCTTGTAGAATGTGTTGAGGGTGTAAGAGGTACCCTTTTTCAACATCTTTACAGGCAGGTTGGCCGACATTGCAAAGCTCACGGTGTCTTTGTGTACTTCGAGCGGGTTAGGCTTGATCTCGAGCTTCTGCTGCTTGGCCAACTTTATCATCTGCGGAAGCGTGCAACCGGTGAAAGTCAGGCCGCCAATGATCAGGAGTGAGTAAACTATTTTTCTCATTTGCTGTTTTTTGTGTTTTAACGCGTAATTTTACAATCGGCAAAGCTAGTGTAATGCCAGAATTCTTGCAATAATAGGTAAAAATTTAAGAAATGAGGTTGATTTGCCGGGGCGAGATTGGGTTAGCATGGCAACGCGGAGAAAAAACTACTGCTTCGGCTGCTTTTTTTGTGGATATTTGTAATAAATCGGTACATGGTGTTGGTTGATCGCCTCAAATACTTTTTGGAAAACAATGCATTTGGCGTTTGCACCGCATTGGGCGACAAGCTGGGCATTGCCACCTCGTCCATCCGGCTGTTTTTCATTTATGCCTCGTGTCTCACTCTAGGCTCTCCGATCATTGTCTATCTGAGCCTCGCGTTTGTTTTGAACATGCGGGCACACTTGCGCAAGAGGACCACTATTTGGGATTTCTGAGGTCTTCAAAAAATTTGTTACCCAACAAAAAATAATCTACCACTATGAAATGCGGATATCGGGGCGTGGTGGTCTTAAATCCGCGCAAAGAAAGTTCTAACAACTTCCTTTTCCTGAATTCAACAACGAGGTGAGAAAAAAAGTAAAGGTGTGCCTTCAACACCGCGAGCGCATCTGCCGGGGAGGGTTGCAACAGAAACTTTAACGCGGCAATCCAATCGAGCACTAAACGTACAGGCAGTTTCCACAGCAACTCGTTCAAAGGCAAATGCTTGGTGATCATGCTCAGGCAATTGCGAAAATTGAAGTAGGTCTTTTTCGGGCTCAGCGAAGACAATGTGCCACCACCAACGTGGTACACGGTGCTGGCGCCCTGATAGTATACCTCGTACCCCGCGCGCTGCAAACGCCAGCAAAAATCGATTTCTTCCATGTGGGCGAAATAATCTTCGTCAAGCCCGCCCAATTGGTGGTACAACCGTGCGCGCACGAAATGGCATGCACCGGTGGCCCAAAAAACAGGTCTCACGTCATTGTATTGTCCACGGTCTTCCTCTACAGAGTTAAAAATTCGGCCGCGGCAAAAAGGGTATCCCAATCCATCGATCAGCCCCCCTCCTGCGCCTGCATATTCAAATTGTGTTCTGTTTCGCTGCGACAGGATTTTGGGTTGTGCGGCTCCTAATTGTGGGTTCGATTCAAACAACTTGATAACGGGCGCGAGCCAACCTGGGGTGACCTCAACATCAGAATTGAGTAATACGTAGTAGGTCGCATCTACCTGCCGCAGGGCGAAGTTGTACCCCCCACAAAACCCACGGTTTGTTGCACTGCATATCAGCCCAACGGCCGGAAAACGTTGCTTCAAAAATGCTACTGAGTCATCGGTTGATCCATTGTCGGCCACAATGATTTGAGCACCGCTGCTATTTGCGATGACGGAAGGGAGAAATTGATCGAGAAACTTTCTGCCGTTGTAATTGAGAATGACGATGGCAACCTCGGTCATCCCATCATGCTGGTTAAATCCAACCCGGGGATGTTGGGCAATAAACCCGCGGTGCTCTTCTTGAGCTCCTCCTTTGCCAGTACTTCGGCTTTATCAGAGGCGATGCGCACCGCAGCAACTACCAAGTCCTGTACCATCATCTTGTCATTGGCAGTTAAGATCGCGGGGTCAATATCAAGGGCAACCAATTGTTTTTTGCCGTTAACAGTCGCTTTCACCATGCCCCCGCCAGCTTCGCCAGCAGCGGAAATATTGGCCAAATTGTTTTGCGCTTCTTGCAGACGGGCCTGTACTTCCTTCATCTTGCCCATCATCTTCATCATGTCAAACATATCGCAGCGGTTTTAGGGCGCAAAGGTAATAGAACGGCAAATACTTTTTTCAAACACGGTGGCTACTTGCGAATGAGCACCACAGTACCGTTGTGGCGGGTGGTTTTGCCGGATATGTCAGTAACATTGGCCTGCCACACATAAGTGGCTATGGGCATTGGGTGGCCGGCACGGGTGCCATCCCACTCTTCTTTTTGGTCGGTATAAAACACCAAAGAACCCCAGCGGTCAAACACAGACAGTTCGATTTTCGAAATAAACTGACCGCCCACGTAGAATGTTTCATTTTCTTTTGGGCCTTTGCTATCAGGCGTAAATGCGGTTGGGAAATACAGGTTTACAGGCTTGTACACTTCTACTGTGTTGGATGTAGAAGGTGTTACGCTTGCCTGGTTTGCGATAGCCGTCACTTTGTAGGATACAATCTGGTTCACATTGTCAAACTGCACGTCAGATAGCGTGTTGCCGGTGGTGGCAAACGTGGCCAGCAGCGAGCCACCGGCACTGAATTTTTCGATTTTATAACTTTGAACACCCGTAGCCCAGCCGCCATAACTGTTCCATGCGAGGTTTACCTCGTTGGCAGGTGAGAGGGTATAGGTCAACACCAAGGGGCAGGCCGAGGCACTTTCCAGGCTGTTGTTATCACATTTATCTGTGTAGTTCACTTTGTAACAAGTTTGACTGTTGGTTTCAAACCGGTTGTCGCTGAATTGCTGCGTGGTTGCTTTGCCCTCTAAGAAAAATGTGCCTTGGTTGATCGATTTGAAAATGTTGTACTCGGCAGATGTGAAGATCGGATTTTGATCCCACGTAAGCAACACTTGCGCACCGCTGACCACCGAACTGATATGCGCAGGTGCCGAGGGTACGTTGATCAAAAAAGATGTTCCGCACTTTTCCAGAGAGGTACTCGTTGCTCCTGCATATTGTGCTACCACCTGGTAACAGTATTGGGTCTTACAGTTGATAAGCCCATCTGTAAAGGTGGTAGCTGAAGTGGGCAGATTGAGATTATAGGGTGCTTTGTTTCGGTAAACATCAAAGCCTGCAACACCTGTGGAGGTTGTCTGCCAATCAAACTTGTTTGAACCATTTTGGATTGCCAGGCTTACTTTTTGTGTGCAGATGATGGGCGAGTAGTTGTTGCCCCCCGTACAAATGTCGTATGAGTTCAGGCGGAAGCAGTAGTAGTTGTCATCAAGGCGCAAGTTCGTGGCGGTAAAGGTGCCGGTATTGTAAAGCGATGTTTGGTACAACTGAAAGTTAGTGGAGTTGACAGCGATGTCCATCCTGTGTAAGACGTTGGTTCGATTCACGAAATCAATTTTTGCGCTGGCGGCATCGATCGCTGCCAGTTGGGTAAAGGCCGGGGTGGGCAAGTTGGTGACTGCTTGAAATGGCTTGACACTAGGTGAGCAATTGGAAGCGCCATTTGTCTTCTGGCCCCGCACGCTGATGTTAAAGGTGGCTGCCGTTGTGTAAGTATGCTGTGCGATTTGGTTGTTGCTGGCGGGGATGTTGACAATTGGGCTGCCATCACCAAAGTTGATGAAATAACGCTGGTAATTGGTGTCGGTAATGCGAATGGAAACTCCGTTCGATGAACAGGTATAAACATCAAATGCCGGTTGCAAATCCGGATCCACCGTGATGGTGATATCGTCTGAGCCAATGAACTGATAGTACACAATCAGGCGATACGTGCCCGGTGTATTATAGGTAAATGAAAACAAGTTGGTGGGTAAACTGGGTGGATTGGTACCCAAGAAATCCATGTTACACGGTCTACCTCCCGTGCATTCACCGGTGGTGATTAGGTTGGCGTTGGTGATATTGATGGAAAAGGGGGCACAGCCGCGAATCTGGTCTACCTGAAATCTGCCCAGCCTGCTGGTGTATTGGCCCAACACGTCACCGGATGTGAGCACAACAATCAAAAGCACCAAAAAGAGGTTCTTCACAGGCCCAATTTAACTTCTTTCAAAAATTTTTCGGCTTTCACCATGTCATCGTGCAACAAACGGTCTTCATGAATGAACGGTACGATGCGCCTGAAATTATTGACCCACCCCTGTAAAATGGCAGAGGTTTGTAACGGTTCCCTAAAATGCAACGCCTGCGAGGCTGTGATGAGTTCAATCGCCAGAATGCTGTACACGTTGTTCACAACTTTGAAAAGCTTCGTGGCTGCATTGGCGCCCATGCTCACGTGGTCTTCTTGGCCGTTGCTGCTCACAATGCTGTCAACAGACGCTGGTGCGCACAATTGTTTGTTTTGGCTCACCAACGATGCGGCCGTATATTGTGGAATCATCAGGCCCGAGTTGATGCCGGGATTTGCCACTAAGTAATTGGGCAAGTCACGGGAACCCGAAATTAATTGGTAGGTACGCCTTTCTGAAATACTGCCCAACTCGGCCAAGGCAATGGCCAAGAAATCCAAAGCCAGCGCGAGCGGTTGTCCATGAAAATTGCCAGCTGAAATGATCTGATCGTCTTCTGGGAATATGTTGGGGTTGTCAGAAACACTGTTGACTTCTGTCAACAACACCTCTGATACATAAGCAATTGCATCGGCACTGGCGCCATGCACCTGCGGTATACACCGAAAAGAATAGGGGTCTTGCACGTGCATCTTTTCTTTGGCCACAATCGCACTGCCGGCCAGCAACCGGTTCATCTCTGCAGCCACCCAACGCTGCCCTTTTTGCGGACGTATGGCGTGCACGCGTTCGTCAAACGGCTCGGTGCGCCCATCGAATGCATCGAGCGAGAGCGCGCCAATTAAATTAGCCAATTCAATGATCCGTTTACTGTGCAGAAGGCACCAGATGCCGTAGGCACTCATGAATTGCGTACCGTTAAGCAGCGCCAGTCCTTCTTTTGCTTTCAAACGGATTCGGGGCCATTTCAGCAAATCCAGCAGTTCTGCGCCAGCATACACTTTTCCGAGATAATGCACTTCACCTTCGCCCATCAATGGCAACGACAGGTGCGCGAGTGGAGCCAAGTCTCCGGAAGCGCCCAACGAACCCATTTCATAAATGCGCGGCAACACTCGCTGGTTGAACATGTCAAGCAAACGTTGCACTGTTACCAACTGCACACCCGAATACCCATAAGAAAGTGATTGGGCTTTTAAGAACAGCATTAACAACACAATCTCTCTTGACACTTCATTTCCTGTGCCACAGGCATGCGATCGAACCAGATTCTCTTGTAATTGCTCCAGTTGGTTCTTGGCTATGTTTTTTGCGTATAACGAACCAAAGCCTGTGTTGATGCCATAGATTGGAGCAGAAGATTCGCTGATTTTCTTATCCAGATATTCGCGGCAGCGATTTATTTTATCAGTCGCCTCTTGCGACAACGCCACTTTCGAGTGCCCGTACAGAATGTGATCGAGGTCATCGAGAGTAAGCGGTTTGCTGCTGATGTAGTGCGTGGGTTCCAAACTGCGTTTAAAGGTTCAAGGGTTACAAGTTATAGTTAAAAATTTAAAATTAAAGTTCGCTATGAACGTTGGTGCTGCATAATGAACGTTGGTGCTGCATCAGAGCGTTGCACCACTCATGTCTATTTTTTTATTTCCAACAGAATCTCTTCTAGGGTCTTTTTTTCCTGCTCTCCCGTATGCATCCGCTTGAGTGTGAGCTGGCCGTCTTTCATCTCATCTGCACCAATCACAATCACATACGGAATCATCTTTTTGTTGGCATACTCCATTTGCTTTTTGATTTTCGAAACATCGGGGTACAGTTCTGTGGCAACACCCGCTGCGCGAAGTCGTGCGGCCACTTGCAATCCATAGCGCATCGTTTCGTTATCGAAATGGGCAATCATCACCGTAGAAGAAATCATTGCCTCGCTTGGGAACAGTTTCAGTTCTTCCATGGCATCGTAGAGTCTATCGACTCCAAAAGAAATTCCAATGCCAGAAACTCCCTCTAAACCAAATGAGCCAGTCAGATTATCATAACGACCGCCACCACTCACGCTGCCTATTGCCACGTTGTTGATCTTCACTTCGAAGATGCAGCCCGTGTAATAACTCAGCCCTCGTGCCAATGAAATATCAAATTCCAAATGTTTGGGGCTGAACTGATAACCGTTGAGCAAATCCAACACTTTTTGAAAATCCGAGAGGCCTTTCCGGCCATTTTCAGAAGCGGAAAACTTGGCGCTTAAAAAATCTATTTTCTGCTGCGTGTTGCCTTTGAAGTTAAGTATTTGAAACAGAGTAGTGAGACTCGCTTCTTGAAAACCTCTAGCGCGCAGTTCTTCTTTTATCTTTTCTTCACCGATTTTGTCCAATTTATCAATCGCGACAAACAATGGTTTCTCATTTTCCTTGGCACCGCAGATTTCGGCCAAGCCAGAGAGGATACCTCGGTGATTGATTTTGATGGTGTAGTCTTGAATGTGAAGTTGCGAGAAAACTTCTGTTATCATAAGAACAATGTCCGCCTCGCACAAAAGCGAATCAGTTCCCACCACATCTGCATCGCATTGGTAAAATTCGCGGTAGCGCCCCTTTTGCGGTCTATCGGCACGCCATACAGGTTGAATTTGATAACGTTTAAACGGAAAGGTGATCTCATGGCGGTTCATCACCACGTAGCGGGCGAAAGGAACGGTGAGGTCGTAACGGAGACCTTTTTCAGATATGTCGGTAGTGAGTAACTTTGAATCTCTGGCTTCAAGTTTCGCTTGGTCAGCATCTTTCAAGAAATCTCCTGAGTTCAAGATTTTAAACAGCAGTTGGTCGCCTTCATCCCCGTATTTTCCGGTCAGCGCGGTGAGGTTTTCCATCGCAGGGGTTTCTAGCGGTTGGAAGCCGTACTTCTGAAATACGGCTTTGATGCGATCTAAAATGTATTGCCGCTTGGCCATTTGTGCGGGCCCAAAATCGCGGCTACCTTTTGGCAGTGTGGGTTTTTCCATCAGAATAAAATCTGCCAAATCTAAGGTTTTAGTAAACGAGTTACCATTTGCTGGTGACCGGTTTTTGCAGTTTTCAAAAACCACTTCCTGCCAGGGCAGAACATTTGCCTTGTAAAGTGGCGGCAGATGTTTATTTTTGCGGTCATTTTAACACAATAGCCATGTCAGTTACCCGTTTGAAACGCAAAAACCGCAAGGACAAAGCCAAAGCGGCACGCAGAAGAACTTCGTTGAAGATTCAAAACTTTCAACCCGTTGTAAAGGCGGTAGATGTAGAAGGGATCAAGGAAACCTTCAAGAAAAAAGCATAAAAAAAGGCTGACGTTGATGTCAGCCTTTCTTGTTCTGTGGCGACTGTGTCTTACTTCGTTTCTTTGTTTTTCAGATCTTGCACTTCTGCGCGTATGGCTTGCGCTGCATTTTTCACATCTTGCATACCTTTTCTGACGCGCGTGCCGGCAGCGCTGTTACCCTTGTTGTAAAATTTATCGAAATCGGGCTCAAGTGAGGCGATCAACGCTTTCAATTCTTCTAGTTTTTTCATTTTGATATGTTTTGGTTAATTGGATTTTGCAAACAATTGCCCAAATAAGTCAAAAAAACGTTGAAAAACAACCAAAACAAGCGTTGTTTTGATCCAGGGGGGGCATCATCGCATTTTCAATCGCTTCTCTGACGCGTGAGAATCAGCCCTTTAGCGTGAAACGGAGGAATCCATCACCGCATTTTCATGCCGCATTGTGGCGTTGATCGGTTGTCGAAAACTGTAAACACGGTGAGCCGTGCGTCATTCACTTTCGCTCCAGACAATCGCGTTTGCATCAAAAAAAGGCCTCAAATAGCGATAAAAAGGCCATTTTCGACTTCGTGTGCGGCCGTGATTGCAGTGCTTGTGCACAGACGGCACAGCAATTTTAATAAGCCGGGCTGCGCATTACTTGGTTACGGCTACCAACTCCTCCTTGCGGTAGAAGCCATCATCCAATTTTGTTTTGAGTGCAGAGAAGGCCGTCAGTGTCTCATCCACATCGGCCATGGTGTGCACCGCTGTTGGAATAATACGAAACATAATGACGTCTTTGGGTACCACCGGGTAAATCACCACTGAGCAGAAGATGCCGTAATTTTCGCGCAAGTCCATACTCATATTGGCGGCCTCGCCTACCCCACCTTTAAACAATACGGGTGGTGGTGGTGTCTGTGTTTTATTGATGGCAAAGCCGCGCTCTTGTAATCCGGTTTTCATGGCGGCCATGATCTTTTTCAAATTCTCGCGGTATTCGGGATGTTTTTTCAATAGCTCCAGGCGCTTCATCCCGCCCAATACGAGTGGCATCGGCAAGCTTTTGGCATAAATTTGTGAGCGCACTGAGTAGCGCAAAAACTTCAATATTCTTTTATCGCCTGCCACAAAAGCCCCAATACTGGCCATTGATTTCGCGAACGTGGAAAAATACAAATCGATCTGATCTTGCACTCCTTGTTCTTCGCCTACACCCGCACCGGTGGGGCCCATGGTGCCAAAGCCGTGGGCATCATCCACAAAAAGACGGAAATTGTATTTCTTCTTCAGCTCCACGATATTTTTCAAATCGCCCATGTTTCCGCTCATGCCGAACACGCCTTCGGTGATGACCAGGATGCCTCCGCCTGTTTCATTGGCAAGTTTGGTGGCGCGCTGCAATTGCTTTTCAAGGTTTTCGATGTTGTTGTGCGGGTACACAAAGCGTTTGCCCATGTGCAGGCGCACACCGTCTATGATACATGCATGCGACTCTGAGTCATACACGATCACATCTTTTCTATCCACTAATGCATCAATGACTGAAACCACGCCTTGATAGCCGTAATTGAGCAGCATGGCGTCTTCTTTGTGCACAAACTCCGCCAACTGTCGCTCAAACTCCAGGTGGTGCACCGAGTTGCCTGACATCATGCGGGCACCCATCGGGTACGCCAAACCATATTGGGCAGTAGCATCGGCATCGGCTTTTCGCACCTCTGGGTGGTTAGCCAACCCGAGGTAGTTGTTCAAACTCCAGTTCAACACGTTTTTTCCATTGAAGGTCATGCGCGGGCCAATTTCTCCTTCCAGCTTGGGAAAAAAGAAATAGTCATCGGGCAGGTGCGAATATTTGGCCAGTGGCCCCTCTTCCATGCGGAGTTTTTCAAATAAATCGATCATGTTGCAGTAATCTGTTTGTGTAATCGGCCGCAAAAATAGGAAAATGTGTGGAAATAGCAGCAAGATCAAAAAGTGTGGAATAGCCGTACATTTGAATGATTGAAATCAAACTTGCTGAATGGCTAAGATCAAAAAACTCCTTGTTGCAAACCGTGGTGAAATTGCGTTGCGAGTGATGCGCAGCGCTAAAGAAATGGGAATTAGAACGGTAGCGGTTTTCAGTGAGGCAGACCGCAACGCCATGCATGTTCGGTTTGCTGATGAAGCGTACTGCATCGGCCCACCGCCCTCATCTGAGTCATACTTGCGGATGGGAAAAATAATCGAAGTCGCCAAAAGGTCGGGTGCTCATGCGATCCACCCTGGCTATGGCTTTCTTTCAGAGAACGAAGATTTTGCAGAATTGGTGGAAAAAGAGGGGTTGATTTTTATCGGGCCTTCGGCAGACTCGATGCGTCTGATGGGGAGTAAACTTGCCGCAAAAGAGGCGGTTGCCAAATTTGACGTGCCCCTGGTGCCGGGCACCAGCACACCCATTACCGACATCGCGGAAGCAAAAGCCATTGCAAAAAAGATCGGCTACCCGGTGCTCATCAAGGCAAGCGCTGGCGGGGGTGGCAAAGGCATGCGGGTAGTAGAAAATGAAAACGACTTTGAAAATCAAATGGAGCGGGCCATCAGCGAGGCCACTGCTGCGTTTGGTGATGGCTCGGTATTCATCGAAAAATATGTACTAAAACCACGCCACATCGAATTTCAGATTTTTGGCGACAAGCATGGAAACGTAGTGCACTTGTTCGAGCGCGAATGTTCCATTCAACGCAGGCACCAGAAGGTTGTGGAAGAGGCCCCCTCGGCTGTGCTCACCCCTGAACTCCGGCAAAAAATGGGTGAAGCCGCAGTGAACGCTGCGAAGGCAGCCAACTATTACAATGCGGGCACCATCGAGTTTATTTATGATGAAGACGGCAGCTTCTACTTTTTAGAAATGAACACCCGCCTTCAGGTGGAACACCCGGTAACGGAACTCATCACCGGCCTTGACCTTGTCAAACTTCAAATCAGGATTGCCGAAGGCGAGGAGTTGCCCTTCCGCCAGCAAGATTTGGCCATTCATGGCCACGCCATCGAACTGCGCGTATGTGCCGAAGACCCAGCAAACAGCTTTTTGCCCGACATTGGCACCTTGCAAACCTACACACGGCCGCAGGGCCATGGAGTGCGCGTGGATGATGGCTACGAAGAGGGAATGAAGATACCCGTGCATTACGACCCACTGTTGGCCAAGTTGGTGGTGCACGCGCAAACGCGATCACTTGCCATGGACAAAATGATTAGGGCAATTGAGGATTACCACATCAGTGGCGTGGAAACAACTCTGGGTTTTGGGAAATTTGTGATGCAGCACCCCGCCTTTCGCGCAGGAAATTTCAACACAAGATTTATCGAGAACTACTTTAAGCCTGAAATGCTGAAGGAACCACCCGCAGGGTCTGAGGAATCACTGGCAGCGGCATTGGCATTTGTGTTGCATCACCAACAGAAGCCACCAACTGCAGCCCGGGCAACATCAACGGCCCCGATAAGCAAGTGGCGAAAAAACAGGGTTTAATCCATGGCAGAAATCAGACCCTTGCGCGCCTGGCGGTACAATCCATCACTGGCTGTCAAAATTGACGATCTGACGTCTCCGTTGTTTGACGTAGTTTCTGACAAGCAGCGAAAAGCACTTTATCAAAATCCTTACAACTCCATCCATTTATCGGTGCCCCAGGGCTCGCTGCCCGCTGCCGCTGCGTTGCAGACGCTGACCGAATGGAAAGCGCAGCAGGTGATTGTTCAAGATCCACTGCCGGGCATCTATGTGTACTATCAGTATTTCAAGCTTGCCGGCAGCACGCGTGAACATTGCCGAAAAGGATTTGTGTGTCACATTCGCGCTTATGATTTCACTGAGGGTGTGATTCTGCGCCACGAGAATACCATCCCACAGGCGGTCAACGATCGAACAGAGTTGTTGGAGAAAACGCAATTGCATGCGAGCCCCACGCACGGGCTTTACACCGATGCGGAATTTGAATTGGAGCACTACATGGATGAAGCCATGCTTGCACCGGTTTACGAAACCGAGGATTACCAGGGCGTGCGCGATGTGCTGGCAGTGATACACGATGCCCAGGTAATTGCGAAGTTTGTGCAGGTGATGCGCAACAAGAAAATCATTTTGGCAGACGGGCATCACCGCTACGAAAGCTCACTGGCATACAAACACAAACGCCAGCGCGAGAACCTCCACCACACCGGTGGGGAAGGCTACAATTTTCATTTGATGTACCTCACCAATACCGAAAACGGTGACCTGCGCATATTGCCCACCCACCGTTTGATTACGGGGTTGCCGAAATTTCACCAGGAAGAAGTAGTAAGCAAGTTGCACGATGACTTTGAAGTAAAACTTTTGGATGACGCGGATACGGTAAATGAAATCATTGTAGGAAAAAAATGGGCTTTCGGGATATTGTTCAAAGATGCCGCCTACAAGATCAAACTGAAAGCGGAATCATTTCAAAAAATGAGGTGGCACTTCCCCGATGAAATCAAAGCACTTGACTTAACCGTGCTGCATTACTTCATCATCGAAAAGATTCTCGGCATACCCGGCAAAGCGCAACGAGGATCAACCAACATCGGTTTCGACCGCAGCTTCTCCGATTGTCTGGCGAAGGCCATCAAAGGTGAAGTACAGATGGCCATCATCACCCAGGAGGTGAGCATTGAGGAAGTGAAAAAAGTTTGTGCCAGTGGATACACCATGCCTCAGAAATCAACTTACTTTTACCCGAAGGTGATCGGAGGTTTTTTGTTCAGTTCAATCCGGGAAGATGAATTTTAGCCGCCCTCTGATTCTTGCCTCCAGTTCGCCACGCAGGCAGTACCTGATGAAGGAGGCAGGGTTTGAGTTTTCCGTTCAGTCGCCCAACGTAGATGAATCATTCCCAGCGGATATGCCGGTTAAGCGCATACCCACGTATCTGGCTGAAAAAAAAGCACGGGCTTTGCAGCATCACATCACCGATCAAATCATTGTGGCTTCTGACACTGTTGTGGTGTTGGGCAACAAAGTATTGAACAAACCCACCGACCGTGCAGATGCCATCAGAATGCTTGAGGTGTTGAGCGGGCACATGCATGTGGTGATTACCGGGGTATGTCTTTTGTCAAAAGAAAAGATTGATTGTTTTGATGATCAGACGGAAGTGACGTTCAAAAAATTGAATCGCGCTGAGATTGAGTACTACATCGATACGCATCAACCCTATGACAAGGCGGGCGCCTACGGTGCACAAGACTGGCTCGGCATGGTGGGTATTGAAAAAATAAACGGGTCTTATTTTACCGTGATGGGGCTGCCCATGCACAAGGTGTACGAGCGCCTTCAAAAGTTTTAAGTTACTCGCGCACCAACCACTTTTCCACCTCCAAATCAAACCGCTCCTGGTCAGCCCAGTAATTTCGGCTGAAGAATTTTGCCAATGGCCAACCTTTGCTTTCCAGCAAATCGGGTAGTTGCGCGTGCCAATAACGGAGCGAAGGAGCCTCATCATACTGGTGATCGTCCAGCATGATGGCACTCAAAAATAATCTTCCTCTCATTACCGTCAGGTCATGTGTAGGTATTGATGTATCGAGTTCAACACCACATTTTTTGCCCACCGTTGCAACGGCATTTCTCAATTGCAGCACCCGTGTATCTGTTTTTTCCCACTTGTCCTCGTGTACCCCCGGACCGTTGCAAACAAAACGGAGGTATTCTTTTAACAGCTTGGGTCCATCGTTTTTGGTATCGGCAACGTTGAGTTGATCCGGTAAGATACTGCTCACCACCATCACTTTCTTGCGCGCTCTGGTTACTGCCACATTCAACCGATTCTCCCCACCGGCCACGTTAAGGCTGCCAAAATACGCATTGAGTCTGCCTTGATTGTCAGGGGCATACCCAATTGAAAAAATGATGATATCACGCTCATCACCTTGTACATTTTCAATGTTCTTCACAAAAAGATTCTGCGGCATTGCGCTGCCGTGTTTGTTGAGCGCCACCTCCAGAAGATCTAACACCAGCGACTGCTGTGGCGCGTTAAACGTGATTACCCCCACTGAATGGGATGGATGTGTTGTTGTCAATTTCAGTACCTGCGCAACTACTTCCTGTGCCTCGCGTGCATTTTGACCTTTGTCCCAGATACCGTCCACTTTGATAAACTGCAGTGCCGGCTCGTCTTTGTTGACCGCATCGCGGTGCGGAACCATGTGCAGTTGATGATTATAAAAATGACGGTTGGAGAAGCTCACCAATTCCGGGGACTCGCTTCGATAATGACCTTGCAGAAAAACTGTTGGCAAATAGCGCTCGGCCAACTCCAGCAACGAATCGATTTCCGCGTCAGGCGAGTCGACATCATCATCCCATCGGGCGAGGTAAAAATCACCGGGCCGAAGTTGCTTTGAGTCGCCAGCCACCACGGCCTGGCGGGCGCGGTACAGTGCCGGAATGCCTTTTTCAGCAAAGCATTGGGATGCCTCGTCAAACACAACCAGGTCAAACAGCTCACGCATCGGAAACATGGCCGATACGGATTCGGGTGACGCCAGCCAGCACGGCAATACTCTGAAAACATCCTGCTCGTATTCGGTCAACACCTTTCGCAAGGGCCACACTTTTCTTTTCTTCGTTACCTGGTGAAGCAAATCACGGTAAGTGATGCGGTTATTCAGCCGATTAAACTCCAGATTCTCCGTCACCTTTTCCCTCGCACGCAACATCACGATTTCCTGCGCCATCGATTGCTTGGCGTGTATTTGCTCGCGCAGTTCCTGCTCCAACTGTTCCATCTTACCGGAAGACACCATCCGCAGCTCGGGATGTTTCATTTCGATGTGGTCAATCCACGCAAGTGAGAGGCTGTTGAGAAATAATTTTTCATTGTCGGCAAACAGCCAGGTGTTGCTTTCATGCCTAAGCCTTTCAATCACACCCGCCTCCATAGCGGTCAGTGACTCTATCAACCCATCGAAATGAACCAGTGAATCAAAATCATATTGCAACGATGCCATAAGGGCACTGCGCACATCGGCCGAGCGTGTGACAGCATTGACTTGCCCCACAGTAAAGTAGCGCTGCCACTCCGTTTGCCTGGCCGGCAAAGGTTGCACCAATTCTAACAGGCGGTTGATCATTTGCAGAAACTGATGGTGCGCAACATTTGGTACCGCGATCAGATTTTTTATGCCTCGAATCTGGTGAAAAGACAACTTCGCGTTCAATGCCACCTGTGCAGTCAAAAACCATTTTTGTAATTCCGACTGATCGCTGGTGTCGGGCACTGCCAACCACGGCTTAGCCCGGAGCTTGGAGAGATTATGCTCTAGGTTCAACCGGTTGTCGAGCCTTCTTTCAAGTGTATGAAACCCTTGTGCATTGCTGAGCAGCCCGTTGCCCACCAGTGCGCGCTTCACCAAAAACTTATCTCTCGAAAACAGCTCCCAGTACAACAACCCAAAAATATTTCTGCGTGCTTTGCGCGATCTTTCTACCGCCTGCTGCAACGCACCCAACTGGTGTGATGGCACCACCTGCTCCACACCGTCACCGGCAAAACAGTCGAGCAACACACGCCCGATGTTTGCCAGCCAGAGTGAGCTCGTTTCTTCATCAGATTCATTGATCATTTTTTGAAATGCCCTGAAGCACTCTGCGTCTGTGAGGGCAACGATCAAATCACGCATCACTTCCGACTGCTCTCCCAGCGCCACGCACTGTTCCCAATCCAATGTTACCCCAAACGATTCTTGAAACTGCCGCTGTAACGCCTCAAAATAGAGGGGCGCTTGGCGCAGTATATTCAGCATTGTCGTTAAATCGCTTGGCAACCATTTCGCAAATGACTTTCGTGTCTTCCACGGGTATTGATCTCTATTAAATTTTTCCGCATACGTGCAGTATTGTTTCATCTTGCGCAAAAAATCCTGCAGCGAACCAAACTTGAAAAACTGATATTCCTGTTTCAAAGCAATAAATGGCGCCCGCGGGCTCGACTGTAAATACAGTTGTTTCACGCTCGTCTCACACTCAAATTCGTCATACAACGCTGTCTTGAACTGCTCGAGTTCTTCAGTGATTTGATCGATGCGGTGACTGGCCTGTGAAAATCTGCGATTGAGCTGTATGGCATCCAGTCCGATGTTGAGTGACTTATATTGATCAACCCGATCAATTTGGTGCGCAATCTGGTCAAAAATTTCTCTGCGATCGTGCTTAAAGTCGTGCACCAATGCCATGAAATCATCTAATTTCTGTTCCTTCATACGGGTAAACACCACATCGAGTGCTGCACGCTTTTGGCAAACCACCAGCACGCGCTTTCCGTTGGCCATCGCATCGCTGATCAGGCTGCAAATCAACTGAGACTTGCCGGTGCCGGGTGGGCCTTGCACCACCAGCGACTGCCCCAACTTTACGCCTTTCAGCGCGTTCTCCTGCCAGGCGTCCAAAGGCAAAATACTGTAGACTTTATCTTCCCTCACCTGTCTGGTAAAATCGTTCGTTGGATGAGTTTGAGTCTTTGTAGAAAAAAAATCCTCCAGATCTTTGAAACTGCTCTCCTCAATCAACTGCCGGTAATCGGGCACCAATTGAGACCCCGACTGTGAGAAAATACCGATCACCGCTTGCGGGAATAGTTTCAAGCGGCCGCTTTGGTGAGCACCATCAAACTCATCTTTTGTAAAGTTCTCAAAAGGCATCAGCTCATCGCGGAAATTATCCTGGTTAAAATGAATATCCAGGTTGGACTTTTGCAGGAATTGGTACACCGCGGTGCGAAATAGCGTGCTGTCGCGATCTACCTCTTCAAAATCTTCGTCTAACAGTTCTTCATCCACGGTCCAACCGTTGTAGAACGCATAGCCCAACAAAAACGACTTGTTGAAAGCGATACCTTCTTCACGCGGCAAAAGAACCCAGCGGTCATGGTCGACCTGCAAGGTAACGGGAATAAAAAGTAGAGGACATCGAACACAGGTTCCATCCAGAAACTTGCCTTGTACCATGGGCCAGCCGATATGCAAATCATTCGCACCCGCCTCCTCAAACAAAAACCGATCGGTGCGTTGCAGTTTCCTTAGTTTCTGGCTTGCCTCGTTGGCAGCTGCCATGCGTGTGTCTACCACGGGGCAGATGACCTTCGGCTTGCCCGCCAGCATTGATTCGATGATTGTAAAGGCCGATTCGCCATTCAACTGCGATAGTGTTTGCAGGTCAACGTAACGGTCGGCCAACAGGCGAGGTAAATAAATTGAACGGTTATTGCCGGAAAGGTTGGTGAGCTTTCGAAGGTAGTTGTTGAGCAGCCGTTTGGTTGGGTCTGATATCACATGCTAAGGATCGAATGAAACATAGGGCTTTAATTTTTGCAATGTTGTTTCCTTCATCAACTGCACTTTGCCGAGGTCTTCCAATGATTGAAAAGCACCGTGCTGAAAGCGGTAGGCTTCGATGGCTCGCGCCAGTGCGCGATTGATGTACGGATGGGCTGACAACTCTCCTTGTTTGGCCGTGTTGATCTTGATTTTTTCAGGTTGAAATGTTGACGAAACAAAAAAATCTTTTTTCACTTCGTCCACCAACGCGGAGTCAATTCCATATACTTCCACCAGTTGATCGATTGAAACAAAGCCTCCGATCTTATTGCGGTATTTCACGATGCGATCAGACAACTTATCGCCAATGCCGAACACGCGTTTCAATTGAGAAGTATCTGCCTGGTTTAGGTCGATGAGCGTTTTTTCTTTGTTCAGCTTTTTGGATAGCAGTACAGCGGGTGAAGGCGTTGGAGCGGGTTTTTCAGGCAGTGACAGATACGGTTCGATGCGCTTGTACATGTCATGGTTCAAACCATACAACTTCAACAGGTCTTTTTTAATCACAAACTTAGCACCCTTATTGCGGTAGTTCACCAACCGTTTGGCAAGTTCGCTGGAGAAACCCACACCGATCAGTTCTTCGGCAGACGCACGATTGGGGTCAACCGGCTTTGGTTGCTCGGGTTGTTTGGGGTTTGCGACCACCGTATCGCGGAGCACGGCCACCAAACTGTCAAGCTTCTTTTCGTCTTGTGAAAAATCCTGCTGCTGGCGTGTGAAAAAGTAGCGAAAGATGGGTTCGGAAAAAATCAACAGCGCCATCAGCGGCAGCAAAATCAAAAAAGCATTGGTTTCCTTTTTCGAAAATGCGAAAAAGTTTCGGATCAAGGCTTTGAGTTTTTCCATCGATACGGAAAGATAATACCTTACCGACTGTTGAAGCAAGCCCCGATTGAACAAGACTTCTCACCGCTTTCCGGTAATTTTTTCAAGGCTTATTGCCTGATGTCTGCAAAAAACGGATTTCCTTTGAGCCAAAGCTGCGGGTTTCACCACCGATCGCCACCAACAGCCTGCCGTTGGCATCTACCGATTGGATAGTGCCGGATACGGGCGCGGCATCTACCTCAAACCACGCGCACTCACCCAACTGATACAGAAGCTGAAAGTAATCTGCCTGCAGCGTAGATTTGTTTGAATGCTTTAACTGCATATAACGTTGCTCCACCTTTTCAATGAGCAGTGCCCATTCATCGGGCAGCGAAAAAGGTTGACCCACCGCGAGGCTGAGCGAGGTAGCCGTGCGCACATCAAAAACTTTTTGGTTGATGTTGACACCGATGCCTACCACACATTGTTGAATGGTGGTGCCTGCCACAGCATTTTCAATCAGTATGCCCGCAACCTTTTTATCGCCTATCAGTAGGTCGTTGGGCCACTTGATTTTCACCGGTGATGCACCGCGCTCGCGGAGGTAATCGGCCAACGCCAACGAGATCGCCTGCGTGATGATAAACTGCTCAGGCACTGATACAAACCCGGGCCTCAGCAAAATGGAGAAGGTGAGGTTCATGCCTGATGCGGCCTCCCACGTGTTGCCGCGCTGGCCGCGGCCTTTCGTTTGATGATTTGTGATCACCACCGTGCCTTCAGGCAAGTTGGTTTTGTCCGACAACTCAAGCAGCAGTGAAGAAGTTGAGTGACATTCTGGCACATAAACCACGTTTTTGGCCAGGAACAGCGTATTGGCAAGGATTTTATACAAGGTATTTTCGTTAGATTTGCTGCCTCTATAAAACTCTAATTTTCACCAAAAAAGCGGAATGCCCAAAAAAAAGAAGACAAGTGACTCAGAAAAACTGAGCAAAGCCGTGGTGGCCGGCATGCAAGAGAAAAAAGCCCAAGACATAGTGGTGATGGACATGCGGGAAATCAAGAATGCGGTTGTCGACTTTTTTGTGATCTGCTCGGGCAGTTCAGACAAACAACTGGAGGCCATCGCCCGGTCGATTGACGAAGAGGTGGAAAAGAAAATGAAAGAAACCCCCTGGCACACCGAGGGAAAAAACAATAAAGAGTGGATGATT
>DHLV01000265.1 GCA_002405445.1 Flammeovirgaceae bacterium UBA4659
GTTGATCGCGATTTGGTGGGCTGCCAAAGGCACGGTTCCAATCCAACCCATCATCTCGGCAGAGAAACCAAAAGCTGCTGCTTCAAAAATAAACTGCGAGCCGGCCGGCAAGCCGATATGCAGCATCTTGTTAATAAGCGATCTCGAATAGTTTCCAAAAGAAAATCCTGTGCGATAATGTTTAAAGTGCTTACTGTGGTACACATACAGTGCCATCCAAGCTGCCATTGCTACCCGCGAAATGAAGGTGGCCCATCCAGCACCGTTGATGCCCATCTCAGGGAAAATCCAGATGCCATAAATCAGCACATAGTTGAGCACAATGTTCAACAGGTTACACCCAATCATCACCACCATGGCCATGCGGGTGTGCTGCAGCCCTTCCGCAAACTGCCGAAAGGTTTGGAATATCATCGTAGGGATAATTGAGTAGGTGATGATCAGCAGATACGGTATGGCCAATTCCACCACATCGCTTGGTTGGCCAATGTGGTTGAGTACACTTTGGCCAAAGACGATCGCCAGGGCTAACAACAACCCCGTAGTGATATTGATGATGAGCCCATGACGCAAGCAGTCTACGATTTTGTTGGGCTGCTCGGCACCCTCAGCCTCGGCTACCAACGGAGTGATGGCATAGGTAACACCAATGCCAAAAAACAACAATACGCCAAAGAAACTGTTGGCCAGCGAAGATGCTGCGAGTGGCGTGGCGCCCGTCCAGCCTATCATCACGCTATCGGCCACCCCAGTCATTACCTGGCCGAGCATACTGATCATCACGGGGTAGGCGAGCAGAAAACTGGTGCGCGTTTCCGCAAAGTATCGCTCAAGTTTTGAGGCGGCAGTCATAACAGCAGACTGCAAGATAAGGCTTATTGATTACCAAATGCCAACGGCTAGCTCCACCCAAACCAACAAGGTGATGGCCGCTATTACAAATATGAAAAAGAATCGCCTTTTGGGCGTAACGACTTTGTGCGATACCCAATCGATGGCTAGAGCGGTTGCAAGCAGCAGGCAGCCCGCTACCACAAAATCCAGCGTTGTCCACTTGACTTCTGAAGAAAATTGCATCGCGATGAGCGGCACGCACAGCACCCCGGCAACAAAGGCTGCGAGCACTGCCAACCGTTTGAAGGTCATGATTATAAAAAGCAAATTGAAAACTGAACTACCGCGTTACAGTGCAACTGTTCCATTGTCGATGCCGATGAGCATCACCGTGTAAACGATGTACGCCAGCAGCATCAGCACAGCTTCCCAGCGATCGAGCTTGCGGGTGTTGAGCGTGAACATGAAGATCATCAGCAGTACCGTGGATGCCATCAACACATACAGGTCAAAGTTCAGCGCTGTGTTGTAAGGAACAGGGTTGATAACGCCCGTTACGCCCAAGATGAAGAAGATGTTGAAAATATTGGATCCCACCACGTTTCCAATGGCAATGTCTGTGTTCCGTTTATAGGCTGCCACACACGAAGTGGCCAGTTCCGGCAGCGATGTACCGGCAGCCAGAATGGTGAGGCCGATTAACTTTTCACTTAAACCGAAGCTCTTCGCCAATTCAACCGCGTTCTCTACCACCAAGTTTGCACCACCCACCAAACCGGCCAGCCCGCCCAGCACCATCAATATGGCAATGGGTGTTTTGTAGATTTTAATGGAGTTTTCGTCTGAGTAGTCAGATGTTGTCTTCATCGAGCGGTAGATATACACCAGAAAACCAACGAAGAATAACAACAAGATGACAGCGTCTATTCTGCTCAAAACACCGGTGTATTCAGTTGTTGCTCCTGTGCTTGACGTTACTGTAAAAGGAGCGGAGCCATATAAAATCGTATCGTTTACCAGTAAAAACAATACGCCCGCGGCCAACAGTGAAAGCGGCACTTCATACTTTACTGTGTTACGTTGCACTACCAATGGGTAGATGATTCCCGCAATGCCGAGTATGAACAACAAATTGAAGTTATTGCTGCCGATCACATTGCCAAACGCTGCATCGTTAAAGCCTTTGAAAGACGATTGTACACTCACCAGCAACTCGGGCATTGAGGTGCCAAAAGCAACAACGGTGAGGCCGATGGCCAGGTTGGAGACACCAAATTTTTTTGCAATGCTGGACGAACCGTTTACCAAATAGTCTGCCCCTGCAATGAGTATGACAAAGCCGACAGCGAGGAATAGGATGTTTAAGAACATACGTTTGGCGTTAAATTAGTTGGGTTAAAGTTAAAACCATTTTTTGTATTTAAAATACCGAATCATGCCCAAAACGATTACGCCCATCAACAGCATTACAAGCGGATACCCGTATTGGGCGTTCAGTTCGGGCATGTTCCAGGGTGAGCTTTCGGGGTGGAAATTCATGCCATACACACCCACAATGAAGGTAAGGGGCATAAAAATCGTGGAAATGATCGTCAGTACCTTCATCACTTCGTTCATGCGTGTGTTCAGTGTGTTGATGTAGATGTCCATCAGGCCCGAAGTAAGGTCTTTGTACGTATCCAACGAGTCGATCAGGTGCACAACATGGTCGTAAACATCAGCAAAGTAACGATGGTTACCTGATTCTATGAAAGCGCTGTCGTCTTTGATCACTTTGCTGAGGGCATCCCGCAAGGGATAGAGGGCCTTTCGCAGGTAAATCAATTCCTTCTTGAGTTGTTGGATGCGCTTGAACTGCTGGTCGAGGGTGTTGTTGTAGATATCTTCTTCAATGACTTCGATTTGTTCTCCGATCTCGTCAAGCACGATATAGTAATTGTCGACAATGATATCGATCAACCTGTATAGTAAATAGTCTGCCTTTTTCTTGCGCACCCGGCCTTGGTCAAGCTTAATCCGATTGCGGAAGGCATCAAAAAAGTCGCCCTCTTTTTCCTGAAATGAAAGCAGGTAATCTTTACCCAGCACAAAACTGATCTGTTCGTAGTCGATTTGCCCTTCTTCAATGCGGTAGAGCATCTTCAGCGTGAAGAAAAGGTAGTCGTCATATTCTTCAGCTTTGGGCTGATGATCGCTGGTGATATCTTCAATCAGCAGGGAGTGGAGTGCAAAATGCTCACCTATTTTTTGTACGATCGATTTTTCGTGCAGGCAATCGACATTAAGCCAGTTCACATGGTGCGACTTGATTTGGTCAACCAATTCGGCCACGGGCAGGTCTTGATATTTGGTGTATTCTTTTTCGTTGTATTGGATGAGCTCCAGAATCACCTTGCTTTCGCTGGGGTGGGGCATGGCCGGTGAGTGAAGTCTTTTTTTGTGAGCCACGCGTCTATAGATTTTTCATTACCACCAGGTGATGCAAATTACTGAGCACGATGCCCGCTTGATCAAATCTTTCTTTGATGGACTTGTTTAAGTCACATTTCAGATCGAAGGCATCGTTGGGATTCCGGGTCCATATATACGCACGAAGTTGTATACCGCTGTCAAGAAATGTCATCACCCGTACCATCAC
This sequence comes from Flammeovirgaceae bacterium UBA4659, assembly GCA_002405445.1. Taxonomy (GTDB): domain Bacteria; phylum Bacteroidota; class Bacteroidia; order Cytophagales; family Cyclobacteriaceae; genus ELB16-189. The sequence continues at coordinate 3,473 of DHLV01000265.1, forward strand.
ATCTTCCTCGCCACGAGCCCTGTCATTTTCGCTTCTGTTGTCTATAAAGTAGCGGTGTTTGCGTGCTTCTTCCTGAATGATGGCGATCGCTCTGTTGAGGTCAGCCCCGAGCGCCACCGCCAACTCAACGAATACGATGGTTTTTTCATCGGTGAAAGTTGAGTTGATGATGGTTTCATTGCTGATCACGCTATTGGGGATAATGACGCGCCTGTTTTCAAAATCTCGGATCACGGTATGGCGTAGGTTGATGTCTTCCACATCGCCCGTATACAACTGCCCAACTTTGATGCGGTCACCCACGCTAAAGGGCTTGAAAATCACCAAAAAGAAACCACTCACGATGTTTGAAAATGCTGCTTGTGATGCAAAACCCACAATGGCAGCTATAACACCTGCGCCCGTCAATAGTGTGGTACCCACCGTCCGAAGCGAAGGGATGGAGCGGAAGATGATGACTGTAGCAATAAACATCAACAGAAAGTCTACCGCATTTTTGAAAAAGTTGTACCGCGTAGGATCTACCTTCAGTTTTCGGGCAGCACCCCGTATGAAACGGCCCACAATGAAGCGAAGGATGCGCGAGACAATGAACGTAGACGCCAATACCGAGAGCACAAAGACCAATTGCTCCCATTGCTTTTCTAGGCCAAACATAACGGTAAAAATAAGGAAATAGTCGATAGTCATTAGTCCATGGCGAGCAGTTTTTTATCATAATAACTATTCAACCATCAACTATGGACAATCGACTTTTTGTATTATTGCACCCAATGTCTTTGTCTTTAGATCGCATCAAAGCACCGGTTGCAAAAGAAATGGAAGCCTTCGAGCCCAAGTTTCGCGATTCCATGAAAACCAAGGTGCTGCTGCTCGACAAGATTATGAACTACATCGTGAAACGGAAGGGCAAGCAAATGCGTCCGCTTTTTGTGTTTTTGAGTGCCGGCACGTGCGGCACCATTTCTGAGTCTACCTATCGGGGTGCGGCCCTGATTGAACTGCTGCACACGGCTTCGCTGGTGCACGATGATGTGGTGGATGACTCCAACTACCGCAGGGGTTTTTTTTCGGTAAACGCGTTATGGAAGAATAAGATAGCCGTTTTGGTGGGCGACTTTTTGCTTGCGCGGGGGTTGTTGCTTTCGGTTGAACACAAAGAATACAATTTGTTGGAGATTGTGAGCAATGCAGTGAGGATGATGAGCGAAGGAGAGTTGCAGCAGATGGAAAAAGCACGCCACCTCGACATACAAGAAGACATTTACTACGAG
>DHLV01000044.1 GCA_002405445.1 Flammeovirgaceae bacterium UBA4659
AAAAAAAATCTAGCCTATTGTATAATTTCTTTCGCTAATTGAACCGTTTTTCACAATATATCAAAGTCATGGCCGTTGCGAAGAAAAAAATCATCAAGAGTTTAGAAGGTTTGCCGGAAGATCTGAAAGGTTTGGTGCACGAGCAATATCCCAACGGGTACGAAGCCAGCATCACTCGTATTACTAATGCCAAAAAGGAACCTATCTTTGTATTTCCAATCGAAACTGATGATGCAGTTGTTTTGGTGAAGGTGCCCGTTACCAAAAATAGCGATGGTGGCTACGATATGGAATCAAGTGAGCGCGAAGAGTTTGACCCCGCAGATGACGTGCGTAGTAACGATGAAGATGACTTTGACAATAGTGGCGATGGTGATGGAGATGGATTTGACGATGAAGGCGGCAGTGGGGGTAAAGAAGCCAGCTACGATCCGGATTTTGACAATTAAACAACACGATTAATTCAGCAGCAAAACACCATCGAAGCCGATGGTGTTTTTTATTTTTTTTCCGATCTATGAGTCTATTCCAATTGCCCTTTTCAGAAGCTGCTCTCGACCAGTTAGACCCCAAAGAATACATCATTATTAAACGGGCCCGTGTCAACAACCTCAAAAACCTGAGTGTAGCCATACCACGCAACAAACTGGTAGTGATCACCGGCCTGTCAGGGTCTGGCAAGTCGTCATTGGCATTTGATACATTATTTGCCGAAGGTCAGCGCATGTACGTGGAGAGTCTCAGTTCCTATGCGCGCCAATTCCTGGGCCGCATGGAGAAACCAGAGGTTGACTACATCAGAGGTGTATCGCCTGCTATTGCCATCGAACAAAAAGTAAATACCCGAAACCCCCGCTCTACAGTAGGTACAACCACAGAAATCTATGATTACCTGAAATTGCTTTTCGCCCGCATCGGCAAAACGTATTCTCCTATCAGCAACCAGCAAGTAAAACGAGATTCAGTAACAGACGTAGTAGAGTACATCAATCGCCAAGCCGAAGGCACACGCGTGATGGTGGCTTGCCCGCTGAAGATTCAAAAAGGGAGGAAATTACAAGACGAATTCAGCCTGCTTTTAAGCAAAGGGTTTACGCGCGTTTTGATGAATGGTGAAGTGAAGTTTATTGAAGAGTTGTTGAATCCGCCACCCCACCCTTCGGGCACAACCATCCCCAGGGAGAAGGGAAGAGGTGTGGGAAAAAAATCTCACCCAAAAAAAGAGGATGCAGCCGAAATCCTCATCGACCGCGCAGCTGTAAACGCCCATGACGAAGATCTGGTGTTTCGCCTGTCAGACTCCGTACAGACGGCTTTCTTTGAGGGACAAGGCGATTGCGTGGTGTACGTAGAAGGGCAGCGCGCAAAATATTTCTCTGACCGTTTTGAGTTGGACGGCATGATGTTCACCGAGCCCTCTGTGAATTTTTTCAGCTTCAACAACCCGTACGGTGCCTGTCAAACATGCGAGGGATTCGGAAAGATACTCGGGATTGACGAAGACTTGGTTTTTCCGGACAAAAGTCTTTCCATTTTTGAAGGGGCCATTGCACCCTGGCGCGGTGAAGTGATGAGCGAATGGGCAAAACCGCTTGTAAAAAATGGAATTAAGTTCGACTTCCCTGTTCATCGCCCCGTAAGCGAATTATCGCGCAAGCAATATGACTTGTTGTGGAATGGAAACGAGTACTTTGACGGTTTGCATGAGTTCTTCCGCTACCTGGCATCAAAAACACATAAGATACAATACCGTGTGATGCTCTCGCGCTACCGCGGAAGAACCACCTGCCCTGATTGCAGGGGAACCAAGTTGCGCAAAGACGCCTCATACGTAAAAATAGCAGATCACTCGATCACGGATTTGGTGCTGATGCCGATTGAAGACGCATTGGTATTCTTCGAGAAATTAAATTTGCCTGTTTACGAACAAAAGGTATCGGAGCGAATTCTCACCGAAATCAAAACACGATTGCAATACATGGTGAAGGTAGGCCTTGGGTATCTGACCCTCAACCGCGTGACAGCAACGCTCTCAGGGGGAGAATTTCAGCGAATCAAACTGGCAACATCGCTCGGCAGTGCATTGGTGGGATCCATGTATATTATGGACGAACCCAGCATCGGCTTACACCCGCGCGATACCGCCAGGATGATAGAGGTTTTAAAATCATTACGCGACCTGGGCAACACAGTAATTGTGGTTGAGCACGAAGAAGAAATTATGCGCGCAGCCGATCAGATCATTGACATTGGTCCTGTTGCGGGGTCTCAGGGCGGTAAACTGATTTTTCAAGGAGGCATCAAAGACATCACAGCCAAAACGCAATCTCACACAGCTGAATATCTGTTTGGCACGGAAGAAATTGCTGTGCCCGCAAAGCGCAGAAAGTGGAAAGACTCAGTGACCATTGGCGGAGCTCGGGAAAATAATCTCAAAAATTTAAAAGTGAAATTTCCTTTGGGTGTGCTCACCGTGATCACAGGTGTAAGTGGTTCCGGTAAATCGACACTGATCAAAAAAATATTGTATCCAGTATTGGGTAGATTAACTGGTAATGTGGCCGAATCACCTGGTAAGTACGATCGACTGACGGGTGACTTTAACATCATCAAGCAAGTGGAGTTTGTTGACCAAAACCCGATCGGCAAATCCTCGCGCTCCAACCCGATCAGCTATGTGAAAGCGTATGATGTCATACGCACCTTGTATGCCGATCAGCCTCTGGCAAAGCAGCGTGGGTATAAACCTTCTCATTTTTCATTCAACGTTGAGGGCGGCCGATGCGACACCTGCGAAGGCGAAGGTGAAATAAAGGTAGAAATGCAATTTATGGCCGACATTTTTCTGGAGTGCGAAAGTTGTCACGGCAAACGATTTAAACAAGATGTGCTGGAGGTCGAATACAAAGGTAAATCAATTGCAGATGTGCTGAACATGACCGTTGAAGAAGGGCTGGATTTCTTCAAAGACAGAAAGCCCGTGTATGACCGTATCCTTCCGCTCAATGATGTAGGTCTTGGGTACGTCAAACTCGGTCAATCGTCCAACTCTCTTTCCGGTGGCGAAGCGCAACGGGTGAAGCTGGCATCATTCCTCGGCAAAAATGGCTCTGACAATAGCGATCACATGCTCTTTATTTTTGACGAACCCACCACAGGATTACACTTTCACGACATTTCGAAGCTGCTAAAAGCCATCAACGCATTGGTGAACGAAGGCCACAGCGTAATGGTGATCGAACACAACATGGAAGTGATTAAATGTGCAGACTGGATCATTGACCTGGGGCCCGAAGGTGGTGAGAGAAGTGGAGGTCATTTAGTGTTCGAGGGCACTCCCGAGGAGATGGTAAAAAAAGGAACAGGTTACACTGCTGAATTCTTACGAAAAAAAATGCAATTTTGAATTTCATTCAGTAAAACAATCGCATATATTGGATTCAATCATGTTTGGCCATGGAAAATAAGGAAAGCCAACCGGTGGAATCAGCACCGGCAATTACCGAAGAAAAAATTCTACGGTATCGCGAAAAACTTTTACTGGAGCAAAACCTTTCCATGGGTGTTGCCGGTGGTGTTGGTGCAGCACTTGTTGGGGCAACGATCTGGGCAACTGTTACGGTTGCCACAGGCTATCAAATTGGGTGGATGGCCGTTGGTGTGGGCTTTCTCGTTGGGTATAGTGTCCGTTTTCTGGGAAAAGGAATTGAAAAGATGTTCGGATTGGTTGGCGGATCGCTTGCGCTGGTCGGTTGCCTCCTCGGAAATTTTTTCAGTATGATCGGATTTGCTGCAAAGTCTGAACACATGGACGTACTCGATATTCTTTCATCCATCGACTACGGCTTGGTGCCCGATATCATGATCGAAGCCTTTAGCCCCATGGACTTGCTATTTTATGGAATTGCGGTGTATGAAGGCTACCGGTTTTCCATACGTCAAATCACGCAGGAAGAGGTAATTCAAAATTCAAAATAGCGTCAGTCAATCGTTCCGATAAGGTGAAATGCATATTTTTTGCGTTGGCATTTGTTGTTAATCCTTTATTTGGTTGCTCACAGACAACTGATGAACAAGATGTATTGTCATTATCAAAAAAGAAGTTCACGTGGCTCGTACAAAAAAGGCTAGATTCACTGGCGCTGATCTTAGATGAACGGATCAGGTATGTCCATTCCAACGGCTGGGCTCAAAACAAAAAGGAAATCACACATGATATTAACAGTGGCAAACTCATTTACACTTCGATTTCTGTGAAATCAAGCGAGGTACGGCTTTACGACAAAACCGCGATTGTCAATGGCACCGGAATCTTTGACGTAACCATGGATGGGAAGCCGCTGACCATTGAGTTAAGCTACACAGAGGTGTACGTGAAAAATAAAGACAAGTGGCTACTTACCTCACGTCACGCCAATCGGATGCCCTAAAACCCGGCTTTCCTATTGGATAATTTAGAATTAAAAAACGGGGCTTTGCCCCTTTTTCGTTCCCCGAAAAATCAATATTTGGCCGAGCCTGCCGGGGTTGACTTTTTAATGAAATCTCGAATGTGTTCGTTGGAAGAAGCCAAGTCTTCGGCACGCAAATACATCATGTGGCCGCTGCGGTAGCCTTCAAACCGGAGCCGATCTTTCATCTTCCCGCTGGGATCCAATTGCCACATTGAATATTTTGCATCGAAGTACGTAGTAGCTCCATCATAATAGCCACTTTGAATCATTACGTGCAAATAAGGATTTTCGGCCATGGCCAAGCGCAGGTTTTCACCTGTATTATCGTTTGAGTTATCCCACGGGCGCACGGGGCCAAACATGTTGTATTGCAAATCAGTTTTATATTTCAACACATCGCGCAAGTAATAGTTGATTGCAGGCGTAAAAGAATGCAGCCAAGACGTAAGTTCTGAATTGTAATCCGGGCTGCTGCCAGCTTGTTGTTTATCGATGCCCAGGTACCGCGAATCCAATCGTCCCACTGTAAATCCTTTTTCGCGTAAGAGGTCTTTCCAAAAATAATTGGTAGGCACGGCTAAGTTGTGGTGCAGCACCGTGCGCTCTGATAAACCCGAGTAACGGGAAACTTTGGTGGCAATCTGTTTTTTCTTTTGTTCATCTAAAAAACCACCGCGCGCTAAAGCGGGAATAAACTCGTCAATGGTAAACTGCTCAGACTCGGCCAGCACCTCGTTCAAATCTTTCTGTTGCAAGTCAGGCGCTAATGCCTTTTGGTACCACGCTGCCGCGGTATAGTAAGGCAACGAAAGTGCTTCGTTCACGGCACCATCGCGCTTCAAACCCAATTCGGTAGGCGAAACTAAAATGACGCCATTCAAGTACATCCAATGTGCATTTTGAAGTTCGAGTGCCAAACCTGACACACGCGTAGTGCCGTAGCTTTCGCCAATTAAATATTTAGGAGAAGTCCAGCGGCCTTGGCGGGAAACAAAGTTATCCACCCAGTCGCCCAAGTATTTAATGTCTGCATTTACGCCAAAGAAAGTTGACTTTTCTGCTTTCGGGTCGAGGATGCGTGAAAAGCCAGTATTTACGGGATCGACATAAACAATATCCGCAACATCCAAAATTGAGTGTGGATTATCGCGCACACCATACGGTTGCACAGGGAATCCTTCCGAGTCGATGTTCAATTGTTTAGGGCCCGTATAGGCCACATGCATCCACACCGATGCAGAGCCAGGGCCACCGTTGAAGGAAATCACCAACGGCCTGCGGCTTTTGTCAGAGACATCGGTGCGCTCGTAGTAAATGTAAAATAATGCGGCACTGGGTTTACCTTCGGCATTCCAAACGGGTTGCGTTCCAGCAGTTACTTTGTAAGGCACCGGCTTGCCTTTGATTGTAACGTTGCCGTTGGATGTAATAGCCGATTCGGCCGGCAGCGTGCGCTCTTGTGCAAAGATGCCGATATGCAACAACAACAGGGCAGTAGTAATTAGTTTATTCATGGCTATTCGATTTTGACTAAAAGTAGGTATGGTGAATTATAGTTTAAAATGGATGTGGCGAATGAAACAATAGGTTTATGAGCGGTAGAAATTCAAAATGGATGTTACTGGAGGTCATCTCAAGAATACATCACCATGTCAGGTTCAGCTTGTCGAAACAGGTTTCAGTACCGAATAGCTTTCGACAAGCCTGACTGTCCGGCAGGCAGGCTCAGGCCGACAATTACAAATTGATTTTTGAGATGGCTTCTAATAAGCTCAATAAAGCTCAATAAACCACATTGAACATTCCAACCATCATACTAATACTGACGCCCCTGCACAGCTAAGCCAAAACCAAGCTTTACTATTTGCTGTTGCGACTGTGCATTCCACATTAGCGGGTTGGAGTGATTGAAATGGATAAAAACTATCTTCTTTTTGTCTGATGACTCGTCAAACAACTTGATGGTTTCAACAACAAACGGATGTGGAACCTCGGCCATGTTTCTCTCAGGCAACTCATCTTGTTGATAAAATGTAGCATCTAAGAATGCTATGTCCACTTGCTTTACCTCCTCTACGATGTCTCGGTTCCACTTTGACCACTTGTCAATATCCGGTATGAATAGGTAGCGTTTGTCTGATGTCACAATATGGAAGCCCGCTGTTTCCGAATACTCACCGCGGTGGGGAATGATGAAAGGCTTGACAGAGACCGTTTGTGAAAGCGCGATCGAAACATCGTCTGCGATGGCGATAAGTTTAATGTTGCGTAATGCCACCAGTTGACTCCACGGACCATTTGATTGAAGGTATTCAAAAAACCTTGGCAACACATAGACCGGGATTTCCCTTGCTCCCAATGCCTCACGGCCAAAGTACATCAGCCCTGTATAGTGGCCGATGTGCGCGTGGGTAACAAATATTCCATCCGGCAGATATTTAAACCGATCGTTCGTAATCGTTCGGAACAGTTGCAACTGCTGGGTAATGTCAGGTGTTGCCTCTAATAGCCACCACTTTTTTTGTACTTCATCCACCAAGGCCAGCGATACAACATTCCGCTTCAGCGAGTGGCGCTGCCAAGCCTGGCTGCAACATTGCTTTTGGCAACCCAAATGTGGAAATCCGCCATCTTGTGCAATGCCTAGCACTACCACATACTGTTGGTTTTGTGCAGCCACACTTACCGAAAGTACGAGAAAAGCAAAAAGGATGGTCTTCATTTGATACCTCATCAACCCATCAGACGAATGGCCTCAACCAGAATATCCAGATCTTGTGTAGATGTGTAAAGATTGGGGGTAATGCGGCACCCGTGCACACCCGCCCCATCAATAGCAACTGTCCATACCTTATGTTTACTCAAAAGTGTTTTGGCCATATCGCCCGGGCTCATTCCCTTGATGCCCACGTTGCCAATTCCACACGCGCGCGTGGCATCTGCCGGGGTGTTCAAAGCAACATGCTGCATGGCGCGCACACGACTGGTCCAATAGTTTTGGAGATAGCGCAACCTCGCCTCTTTCCTTTCAATTCCAATCTTTAGGTGATAATCCAGGGCATGATCAATAGCGAGGTCAGTCGCTACCGGATGGGTACCGGTGTGATTCAAACGCAATATGTCATCAGCACTCTTCCCCTCTTCGCCAAACAAGGGCCAAATTTTTCCGATATTCTCTCTGCGAACATACAAAATGCCAGCGCCCAATGGAGCGCTCAGAAATTTATGCAGGCTTGCTCCATAGTAGTCGCAGTTTAAGTCGGCTATTGAAAACTGAATGTGCGCAAATGCATGGGCACCATCAACCATTACCGGCACTCCTTTGCTGTGTGCCATATCACATATCTTTCTTACCGGAAGAATCTGCCCGGTGATGTTGATCATGTGACAAACCATCAGCAGCTTGGTCTTCTCCGTTATCACACGTGCATACAAGTCCACAATCTCCTCATCTGATGTTGGGTGATTGGGTATTGACACTATCCTATTCACTACCCCGTAACGCTTGCCCATTTGCGCAAACATGTCGAGCATGGCACCATAATCCTGCGCGGCCATCACTGCTTCATCACCTGGCTTCCAGTTCATGCCACTGATCACGGTGTCTAATGACTCGGTGGTGTTGCGGGTAATAATTAACTCATCTGGTAGGCAACCTGCAATGGCTGCTAACTTGGCTGCAATTTTTTTCTTGTTTTCATATTGCACTGTACGGAAGTAATAAGAGCCTTCATAATTTACTTTGCGAAGGAGCTCGATGTAATGATCCATCACAACCTGTGGCATAAAGCAATAATAACCGTTTTCGAAATTAACGTAATCAGGTTTTAACTTGTAGCCTTGTCGAATGCCAAGCCAAAAGTCTTCGTTTCCGGCCAATTCACCGGCTGAATACGATTCGTATCCATTTACCCAATCGCCCAACGCTGTAAGAGGAGCAAACGCAGCCATTGAAATGGCTGAGGCGTGCTTTAAAAACGACCGCTTGTCCATAATAAAATATTTGATTTCTCGAATATCACTATTTTGATTTCAATTCCATTTAATTGATGGCGCGAGCAAGGGGACAAACTATGATTTTGTTTCTGCCCTTCTGGTTCCGCCATACAATTCATACTCCATCAACCGGCAATCTAATTGAGCAGTGTAAAACTCTGTCCGCTTACTTGTCTTCAACCCGATTTTTTTTGCCAATTCCAGATTGCCCGTAAAAACATATCCGATGTACCCCTGGCACTTCTTTTTCATAAAGTCTCCAATATGCGAATATGTTACCTCCAGATCTGAAGCCTCGCCTAGCCGCTCGCCATACTCCGGGTTGAAATACACAATGCCGGGGGCGGGTGGTATCAGGGTTTCTTCAAAATCACATACTTTAAAATCAATCAGGTCGGCAACACCTGCGGCTTCAGCATTTACTTTCGAAATGTCGATGGCGTCTTGGCTGATGTCGGTAGCAACGATTTTCAAATCCGGGAGTTCGATGATTTGATTTTGCAACGCTTGCAACTGCTGCCGGTAAAACTTCTCATCGTAGCCCAGCACGTGCATGAAAGAATAATTTTTTCGATACAGCCCGGGTGCACGTTGGGATGCCAAAAGTGCTGCTTCGATAGCCACAGTCCCCGAGCCACACATAGGGTTTACAAAGGGTATTTTGCGATCCCACCGCGAAGCAAGAACAGTGGCTGCCGCCAACGCCTCGAGCATGGGCGCCTTGCCGGGGATTTTGCGATAGCCATGTTTGGCCAAGGTTTGGCCCGAGGTGTCTAAAAATACCTCAGCCTTGTCATCCATCCAATACAAATGGATCACAGCCCTATCGTGGAAAGAACCAGAATCGGGCCGGCCTGAACTTTCGCGCCTCATGCGGTCAACAATCGCGTCTTTTACCTTTACGTTGATGAACATATCGTTGTTCACAGTAAAGTGGTCAACATTGCTGGTGACAGAAAAATATCCGGAAGGTGAAAGAATTTTCTCCCACGGATAACGCAAGATTTTCTTGTAAACGTCTTCGGGATCGCGGGCATAAAACTCATCCAATGAGTACAACACCTGGCTGGCACAACGGAGGTTCAAATTCAAGCGGATGCAGTCGTTGACACTTCCGCTCAACTCTAAGCCCGTAATAAACTTTCGCACCACGGCAAAGCCGAGCGTCTCTACCTCTTGCTGCAAGTAAGGTGAAAGCCTTTTGTGGCAAGTAATGATGATGCGGCTGGCGGTGGTGAAGATGCTCATTTCATTGTGAGATTTTATTGAACGAAGCCCCAATCCCCCTTATCAACGAAGAACTAAATCCGCGATGCTCCATCTCGTTTAACCCAACAATCGTGCAACCTTTCGGTGTGGTCACTTTGTCGATTTCTTCTTCAGGGTGGTTCGTTCCTTTCAATAGCAGTTCTGCCGCGCCTTTTACCGTTTGCGCAGTAATCAAACTTGCCGTTTTCGCATCAAAGCCAATTTCAATTCCCCCTTGCGTGGCGGCACGAATAAAACGCAGCGCATAGGCAATGCCGCAAGCGCCCAGCACCGTGGCGGCATCCATCAATTTCTCTTCTATGGGGATGGTGATGCCCAACTGATTAAAAAGTTCATTCACATAACTCGTCTGTTCGGCCGTTGCTCCGCGATGGCAAATACACGTCACTGACTCTTGAATGGCAATAGCGGTATTGGGCATGGCTCGGAAAATGGGGAAATCGCTCTCAAAAATATCCGCTAAGTCTTTTAAAAAAACGCCCGTAACTACACTTATGATGATGTGCTTCTTTGGGTCGAATGAGTTTTTTAAAGCTGCTAGGACTTCTTTCACATTGAATGGTTTAAGCGCCACAATGATGACCTCACTCGCCCGGATGGCCTGGTCATTGTCATCCGTTACGTTGACGCCCTTTTCTTTGAGGTGATGCAATCGCGCCAGCGTTCTGCGCGTAACAGTGATGTCGCTGGCTTTCGCAAATGAACTTTTCATGAGTCCTTCCGCAATGGCAATACCCAAGTTTCCCCCGCCTATGATAGCAATTTTTTTATTTTCCATGGTCAAATAAACTTTTGCAAGGTGGCGAAAAAATAGCACTTACTTGAATCGTACATTGGCAGAGGCATTCCAGACTGTAGTGTCTCTGTGCCTCTCTGTGTGCTCTGTGTTTAAACTTCAAAAACCGCAGAGGCCACAGGGTGCACAGAGAAATCTACTGAGCCTCATCTTGGCTATCTACTGTAACCTTTGTTGCCTATCTTCGTATTCCGCATAGCAAAAATCCCCTTAACCCGAACCACACCATGCCCACCCCTACCCTCGATGAACAAAAGCTCAACACGCGCGTAAAGCTTATCGCGCTGTGGTGTGCTGTTATGTTTTGTTATATCTATGGCGATTATTTCGCGCTGTACATCCCCAAACAAGCAGAAAAATTGGTGAATGGCGATACGCTCCTCAACAGCCCCGTAAAAGTATTTGCCGCATCAGTGCTCATGTGTATACCTTCATTGGTAATCATTGTGACTGCAATAGCGCAAGCTGGGGTGGCAAGATTGATGAACATTATCTTTGGCTTTGTTTACACCGCCATCATGCTGTTGATTGCGGTCACATCAATCCCCGTGACGCCAGAAGTATCCGCCTACGTATTTTATGCTTTGTTGGAAAGTGTGATGACCACCCTAATCATCTGGCAAGCGTGGAAGTGGCAAAAAGAGCCTATTCAGTAGCGGGTGAGTAGCCCTACGCAATTTGTATAGACGAGGACGTTCATGATAATGACCTCTTCCTAAACAAAAAACCCGGAATCAATTCCGGGCTTTTTCGTTTTTCGTAGTTGGCTATTCGTTTTTCATTGCTTCGAACAACCAACAACCAACAACTAACAACCAACTACGATAATTTAAAACGGATACTCTCCCTTGTCAATCACCCGGTTCGCCACCTTGCGTCTGGCTTCTTTCAAATTGTATGGATCAATCTTGGTGAATCGCTTCAGGCCCATCAGCATCAGGCGCAGCTCATCACCTTCGGCAAAGGCGCTGATGGCTTCGCGACCGGCTTCTGCAGCACGGTTCACGGCATGGTGCAAGTAGATCATGGCCATGGCTTTCTCCAGCTCGCAGGCGGCCTCGCCCCGCTGGCTGATCATTTTCTCTACGCGCAGCAGGCACGACTCGGCCACGTAGCCTTCGATGAGCATATCGGCCAGGTTCATGAGTACTTCCTGCTCCTCACTGAGTTTCATCATGTACTTCTGTACGGCTGCTCCGGCCGCCATCAGTCCGGCTTTTTTGAGATTGGCAATTACTTTTTTCTCTTTCGCGAATACGCCATCATCATCGCCACTGCCAAAATCCGGAACGCTCATCAGCTCTTTCTGAACGGCCATGGCAGGCGCCATCAGATCTAACGTGCCCTTCATGGCGCGTTTCAGCAGCATGTCGAAGGTGAGCAT
>DHLV01000094.1 GCA_002405445.1 Flammeovirgaceae bacterium UBA4659
GGACATTGTCGGCAATCAGCCAGCCGCTCGGGCGTACTTTGTCAAATACCATGTCGTAATAGAGGCTGTAGTGTTGTTTATCTGCATCGATAAAGACAAGGTCAAAAATATCGTTCAATGTTGGTATCACGCTGGCTGCATCGCCAATGCGGTAGTCGATCATGATTCCGAAAGGCGACTGTCTAAAATAACCACGAACCCTCTGCTCCAACTCCTCATTGATGTCGATCGTAACGATTTTTCCGTCATCGCACAGGCCCTCCGCCATGCAAAGTGCAGAGTAGCCGGTGTAGGTGCCAATCTCCAGAATTCGCTGGGGCTGCAACATGCGGCTGACCATTGCCAAAAAACGGCCTTGCAAATGCCCGGATACCATCCGTGGCATCAACACTTCCGCGTGCGTGTCGCGATTGATTTTTTTTAAGAGATCGGATTCCCCGGTTGAGTGGGCCAGGCAGTACTGCTCAATATCCGGTGATATCAACTCCATATCGGATATTATTTTTTTGTATCGAGTGTGGCGTGCAACCGCTGACCACCGCCAATTTCTACTACTGACGAGCCATAGACCCTGATGGTAGATTTTGTAAAGTCGCTATCGTTTGCCTTGTAGATGTTGTCCACATACTTCTGCGGATTGCGGTCGATGTAAGGAAACCAGGTGCTGTGAATTTGAACCATTACCCGATGCCCTTTCTTAAATGTGTGCAAGATGTCTTGCAGTTTTACATTCACGTCTGTGATTTGGTTCGGCACAAATGGCTCTGGCTTTTCAAAGCTGTTGCGAAAACGGCCACGGAAAGTCTCGTGCCTTACCAGTTGCTGGTATCCTGCCATCACAATGTTGTTCGGATTGTGCTTCGGGTCGTTGGGCGCGTTGTCAGGATAAACATCGATCAGCTTCACAATAAAATCTGCATCCGTTCCCGTCATTGATACCTTGAGTTTTGCCAGTATCTCACCGGCCAAAGTCACGTCTTGGGTGAGCACATTCGTCTCAAAAGTGATGACATCCGGCCTGCGCGATGCCTCGCGCTGATCGTCCGTCATGAACCTGCGAGGTGTAAACACCAGCCCCTCTGTTTGGGATGTATACGGAACGGGTTTTGCGGGGTCGCTGACGTACTCAAATACGACATCGGGTGCGGTCGGTTGATTGAGGGAGAGCTTCCCGTTTTCGCCCAAGTACAGCTTCATGGGTAAGATTTCCCTGGGTGGCCATTCGGCAAACTGTTTCCACGTTTTCAATCCACAATCGTACATGTAGGCCTCGGGCAATGATGGGGCAGTACCGTCTTTGAGCACGGAGTTAAAAAATCTGCGTTCTATTTCACGCTGGTAAAAGGTTGAGATGCTGTCGCCAAAATAGATATGATTGACCTGCTGGTAGCCTCGTTCGCGCGCCCAGTCACCATGGCTCCACGGGCCCATGACAATGGTGTTGTAGGTTCCGGGGCTCGAACTCTCGATTCGTTTGTAAATATTAAGCGGCCCGTAAAGGTCCTCGGCATCATACCAGCCGCCTACCGTCATTACGGCATGCTTCACGTTGGTGAGGTGGGGCAGCAGGTTTCGCTTCTGCCAGAAGTCATCGTAGTTGGGGTGGTCGATGATTTGCTTCCAAAAAAAATTGTCACCGTGGTACTTTTCAGTCGCATTCCGCAGCGCGCCAATGCGCAGGTTGAAGTCATAACCGTCTTTTGGCTGTTGGGTGTAAAAACGGGCTAGCTTGTCATCATACCAACTTTTGGTGGTGGGTTGATCGTGTTGGTACCCAAATACCGCAAGAGCGGCCAGGTAGCTTTGCAAAAAAGCCCCCTGGTGGTGAAAGTCATCAAAAAAGAAATCTGAGATGGGTGCCTGCGGAGATGATGCCTTCAACGCGGGATGTGCATCGGGGATGGCTGCAGCGGTGTAAAATCCGGGATACGAAATGCCCCATTGTCCTACCCTGCCATTATTGTTTTTCAAGTTTTTGATCAGCCAGTCGATGGTGTCCCAAGTATCAGAGGCTTCATCAATGGCCGCTTTGTTCTTGCGGTCATTACCGGGGATGTTGGGTCGCATGTTATCAAACTCTCCCTCGCTCATCCAACGGCCGCGCACATCCTGATATACAAAAATGTATCCATCCTTCATCAGGTAAGGAGACGGGCCCAGCGTGCGCTCCATCCGATTGGGGCCATAGGGCTCAACGCTGTAGCACGTGCGCTGCATTAATATCGGGTATGTCTTCGTTTTGTCTTTGGGCAAATAGACTGTCGTGAATAACCTGATGCCATCGCGCATCGGAATTTGGACCTCCGTTTTTTCGTAGTGCTGTTGCACATAAACAGAATCAGGCATTTGGGCAAATGCTGCCCCCGATGACACGGCCGCCACCGCAACGAAGATGATTATTTTCATAGGCAGATCTTTTTTCAGTGATCGCACGAATGTAACGATATGTGTTGCCATCGGCAACTGGATTTCCCTGAAGCAGTGCTTTCAAATCACCGAATCAATTACCTTTGCCACCAACAATGAAAAAAGCTGTAGTTACCTGGATCACTACTTTTTTGAGCGTTGCGGTATTTGCTCAAGCCGACCTGTTAACGGTTGCTTTCGGATCGTGCAACGACCAGAACAGGCCCCAGGAGATGTGGCAGGTGCTCAGCGCACAACACCCTGACGTTTGGATTTGGGGTGGTGACAATATTTACGCTGACATCAAGAATCCGGGGGCGCGCGCTGCCCTCTATCGCCAGCAAAAATCAAATCAACATTACCAGCAATTGATGAAAACGTGCGAGATAACAGGTACCTGGGATGACCACGACTACGGGGTAAATGACGGAGGCAAGTATTACCATCTGAAGTCAGAAGCAAAGCGCCTGGCGGTGGATTTTCTTGGTTTCCAAGCCAATCACCCGGTGTGGCAGCACGAAGGCATCTACAACTCCCAAGAGTACGGAAAAGGCGAAAAGAAAGTGAAAGTCATCAACCTGGATACCCGTACATTCCGCGACACGGTTTATCGGGAGAATTACATTGATTCAACCACCAACAGGCAACTGTATCGGATGGTGCCCAATGTAACGGGCGACATGCTGGGGGAACAACAGTGGGCATGGCTTGAGGCAGAGCTGAAGAATACAGCAGCACAAGTCGTGATTATCAACTCCAGTGTGCAAGTGCTGCCATCTCAACATCGGTTTGAAAAATGGGCCAATCTGCCGAGAGCCAAAGCGCGATTATTGAAATTGATCAGCGACAGCCGGAAAAATGTGATCATCATCAGCGGTGATCGCCACATCGCTGAATTCTCGAAATTCGTTCTTCCCGGTGGCAGGGTACTTTTTGAGTTTACATCCAGTGGCCTTACCCACACCTGGGCCGACCCGTGGGAAGAAGCAAATGACTACCGCGTGGGGCCGCTGGTCATCGAAAAGAACTTTGGCATTATTGAAATACGCTGGCAAAACGAACGTCCACACATCACCCTCAAGGTGATGGGGCTTGGCCAAAAAGTGTTTAACGAAGTGTCTTTTTCCCTGCCATAAGGCGAACTAAAATTTCTTCTTTTTTTCGGCCAAGTGGCTGTGCGGTATTGCCGAGAAGACATACCTTTGCACCCTAAAATTCAATTTAACTATGAAAACCCAAAAATCACTTCTTTTAGTAGGAATTTTTGCGGCCTTTGCAATCCTCGTTACAAGCTGTGGCGATGGTGGCAAAGCTGCCAAGGAAAAAGCCAAGCAAGATTCAACTCGCAAAGCTGATTCAGTTGCTCGCGAGAAGGCCAAGGCCGACTCAATCGCTGCTCTCCCCAAGTCAATTGCAGAAACTGCCATTAACACACCCAACCTAAGCACTTTGGTGGCCGCATTGCAAGCTGGCGAGTTGGTTGATGTAATGAAAGGAACTGATGCGCTGACCGTTTTTGCACCGACCAACGATGCATTTGCAGCCATTCAATCTACTGTTGACATGCTTTTGAAAGCTGAAAATAAATCAAAGTTGCAAAATGTGCTGAAGTACCACGTAGTGGCGGGCACAGTAAAAGCGGCTGATTTGAAAGATGGCCAGGAGTTGACTACCCTCCAGGGCGAAAAAATCAAAGTACAACTGAAAGACGGAAAAGTATTTGTAGGCGGTGCCGAAGTTACCAACCCGGATGTTGCTGTAAACAACGGAGTGGTGCACATGACCAATAAGGTATTGGTTCCAAAGAAGATGTAATCCTTCCCATTACAGGTTATTGAAAGAAGGCTGCCGAAGGGTGGCCTTTTTTTTCCGTCAGCAAGGCAGGTCCAAAGCAAACACTCACATCGCCTGGTGCACAGCGGTGCGCTCAAGCATTCATCCAAACATATTTTTACTTCACTGATCAACGGGTCCTCATGTTGACGGGGCTTATGATTGCCTTCGAATCAAATTACCAGATCGCAGATAAATAATTTTTCTTGAAGAAATGTTCAAGTACCGGGGCGCTATGCAACGCAGATTGTGAAGCCTGTGCAGAGTGGGATTCAGTGGCAAAAAATCCAACGCGGCAGAACGGCCAAAGCCACTCGCAATTCACGGGAGGGGCTTTTGACAAAATTTCGCGTAATGACGTGGGTAAAAATCTCCGGAAGAGTCCACCTCACTTATTTTGTTTGCCCATTCGGCAAATAATCTTCAACTTTCCCGCTTGTAAAAGCGCGCATGTCAGAAAAAAACAAATACACGTTAAGCGTGGGCATTACTTTGGTGATAGCCAATATGATCGGCACTGGTGTGTTCACCTCGTTGGGCTACCAGGTAGGTCCACTCCCATCGGGTTTTGCGATTCTGCTATTGTGGGCAGTGGGCGGGGTAGTTGCGTTGTCAGGGGCGTTCACGTATGCAGAAATATCAACTACGCTAAAAAAATCCGGGGGTGAGTATTTATACCTCGGCAAAATTTTTCACCCCGCATTGGGTTTTGTCAGCGGATGGATGAGCCTACTGGTTGGTTTCGCTGGCGCCATTTCGGCAGTTGCTATTGCCATTGCCGAGTATTCTTCTTCGCTGCTTAACATCAACGGAAAAATAATCGCTGTTGCAGCCATCGTATTGGTTTCCGGTATTCATTGGTTTGGGGTAAAAACCGGTGGCAGGGCCCAGAATATCTTAACGGGTACCAAGCTACTACTCATTGTATTTTTCTGCATCGCACCGTTTTTTATTGCAGGGCCAAAGTCTGAGATCAGTTTTTTACCTCAATCGGGGGACTGGGCATTGATTACCAGCGCAAGCTTTGCTATTTCACTTGTGTTTGTGGTTTACGCTTACACAGGATGGAATGCGGCCGCCTATATCGCAGGCAACTTAGAGAATCCCGCCAAGAATCTACCCAAGTCGCTCATCATCGGCACGTTGGTGGTAGTTGTTGTCTATTTATCGCTCAATGCCATGTTTTTGTATACCGCCAGTTTTGACGAACTGAATGGCAAGAATGATATCGGAAATGTAGTGGCTGTAAAACTGATGGGTACTGAAATTGGCTCTGTGTTTTCAGGGATATTCAGCATCGCTTTGCTCTCCACGCTTAGCGCCATGACCATTGCCGGGCCCCGTGTTTTGGAAGCAATGGGTGACGACTATCCGAAACTCAAAACCTTTGCCGCCAAAAACAAATATGATATGCCCTACTTGGCAATACTGGCACAAGCAGCCTGGTCAATTTTTTTGGTACTCGTTAGTTCATTCAAAGAAATCATTCAATATATATCGGTGAGTCTTTCTATTTTTTCGATGTTAACCGTATTGGGGATATTTGTTTTACGCCAGCAGTATAGTTTGGAGCAGCGCCCGTTTCGTGTTCCGTTTTACCCTTTTCCACCCATCATATTTACGGTCTGCACTATTTGGATGATTTATTACGTGACGGTGAATGACTACAAAGTCATCCTCTATTCGCTGGGCACCGTCATTCCCGGATTAATCGTTTATTTTGCTGTCGCTGAACCAAAACAACCTGAACTATAAATACTGAAATGAAAAAGCTTGCTATTAATGTCTTAGTTACCCTTTGCTTATCAATATTTTTCAATTGCTCCGGTAAGCGCCAATCTGCCGAAGCAGTGACTACCGACTCCACCAAAGTGGATTCGACCGCCACGCGGCAAATTGATTCAACTGTTACTGAAAATGTCGCACCACCGGTTCAAATAGAAAAGGATACCGTGTTAGACAATGCTGCCCGTTTCATTGCTGGGTTGCCTCAACTTTATGAGTCCTCTTATTCAGCTCTTGAGAAAGACAAGTACTGGATTGAATACAAACAATCAATGGATGCCAACTGGAAAAAAATGAGCGATACCAGGTTGAGTAAAATTGCCACGTGGGAGAAAGACGTATTCTCAAAGTCAATTGAAGATTCACTTACTTTGTTCTATCCGTTTTCGGGTCCTGACTTTCTCCACGCCAACTTTTTATTTCCCCGCGCACGGAAATATGTTTTTGCCGCGCTTGAGCCCATCCGCGAAGTAGTGGCATTGGATGCTAGCTCAGAAAAATTCAGAGATGAGTTTTTGGACAGTTTGGGGCATTCTCTTAGAGATATCTTCAACAAAAGTTATTTCATCACCAACCACATGGAGAAGGACCTGAAACAGGTAAAAGGCGTGTTGCCCGCGTTATACTTCTTCATCGAACGAACAAACCACGAACTACTTTCTCAAAAATTTATAACAATAGATTCGCTAGGCAACGAAACGGAAGTTGGCGCTAAAAAAATCAACTGGCAAAAAACACCTTGTGTAAAAATTATCTTCCGCGACCGTGGCACGCAAGAAATCAAAACACTTTATTACTTCTCTGTTAGCATTTCAAATGGTGGTCTCAAAGAACGGCCGGGTTTCGTCAAGTTCGTAAACAATCTTGCTCCATTCAATTCATTTGTGAAGTCTGCCTCTTACCTCATGCACAAAGACGCATTCACGAAAATCAAGGATTTATTGGTGAGCAACAGTCATGCTGTTTTTCAAGATGACACAGGCATGCCCTATCGCTACGTGAAAAACAAACTGAATTGGAAGGGCACATTCTTTGGTGAATACGTTAAACCTGTGAAAGATTTTAGTTCTGAGCTTTACCAAACCGATTTGGATTCGGCCTACCGTGCTTCAAAAGCGCAGCCACTCCCCTTCTCGCTTGGCTACCACTGGAGTACAAAAAAGCAGAACTACATGTTGTTCTCAAAAGAAAGGGGCGCCACCGCCAACAAATAAAATTGAAACAGCATATCGCCCATATTGCGCTTTTGGTTCGCGATTATGACGAGGCGATTGAGTTTTACGTAAAGAAGTTAAAATTTGCCCTCGTGGAAGATACATCTCTCACCGAAACAAAACGGTGGGTGCTGATCGCTCCACAGGGTTCAAATGGATGCAAATTGTTACTCGCGAAGGCTGTGGGTTCGGAACAGTTAGCACAAGTGGGGCGCCAGTCAGGTGGGCGTGTGTTTTTGTTCCTGCACACCGACAACTTTCATCGCGACTACGAAAACCTCATCAAACATAATGTGAATATTGTACGCCCTCCTTCCACAGAGACGTATGGAACGGTAGCTGTCTTTTCAGATTTGTATGGAAATCTGTGGGATTTGATTGAGCAAAGCACTTCCGCCCAAAAATAACCGTATTTAGAAAGTCAGATGGTACCTCTTAAAAAAACTTTGGCAGTCTTATTTGCTATACTAACGGTGATCGGTTGCGGGCAAAAAAAGGAAGTAACGGCAATCATGCTACAGCCAGATCAAGATGATGGCGGACTAGTTTTACCTGACGGCTTTAGGGCTTTGGTAGTAGCCGACAGCGTGGGGCCCACGCGCCACATCGCGGTGAATCTGAATGGTGACATTTATGCGAAGCTACGGATATCAAAAGGTAGTCAAGGCAATGTGGCAATACGCGATACTGACGGAGACGGCAAAGCCGATATGGTTCAAAGATTTGGCGATTATCCGAACGATGGAAGTTTTGCAACCGACATGCGCATTTACAATGGCTACCTGTATTTCAGTTCAGAATTGGTTGTGTACCGCCAAAAACTTGACCCATCCAATCTAATTCCAAAAGGCCAACCTGAGACAATCGTGATTGATTATAGTCCACTACGATGGCACAATGCAAAGACATTGGCGTTCGACAAACTGGGCAATTTATATGTTACTTTCAGCGCGCCAACCAACACATGCGAAGACTGGTCAACGGTTATTGGCACCGACTACGCTAACGTGAAAGGATTCGACCCGTGTCCGCAGCTCAATGGCTTCAGCGGTATTTGGAAGTTTGATGCGAACAAACCAAATCAAGCGCAAATGGAAGGCGAGCTGTACGCCACCGGCTTGCGAAGCATCGTAGGCATGACTTGGAACGACCAAACAAACAGTCTTTATGCCGTGCTGCATGGGCGCGATTACCTTCACTCGCATTCACCCAAAAACTTTAGTAAATGGCACAATGCCGTACTGCCATCTGAAGAGTTTATGAAGATTTCTAAGGGCGAAGACTATGGGTGGCCATATACCTACTACGACCACTTTCAAAAGAAAAGAATGATCGCACCTGAGTATGGTGGAGATGGAAAAAAATCCACTGACAAATATGCAATGCCTTTGATGGGCTTTCCTGCCCATTGGGCACCGAATGATTTACTGTTCTATAAAGGCAACCAATTTCCCGGACGCTACAAGCACGGAGCATTTGTTGCTTTTCATGGATCTACCAACCGAGCTCCCTTTCCGCAGGCAGGTTATGTAGTGGCTTTTGTTCCGTTTGAAAACGGTGCACCAAAAGGTGACTGGGAAGTTTTTGCAGACGGGTTTGCCGGGCGCGATACGCTTAAAACGATGGAAGAAGCACGCTACCGGCCAATGGGACTGGCCGAAGGATCTGATGGGTCACTCTACATCTCCGAATCAAAAAAAGGGAAGATTTGGCGAGTTTTATTTAAGGGTGACGGAAACAACTTTGGCGAAACGCAACTTCAAAAAATGCACTCGCTCAAGAAAACAAAGTCTTACTTCGCTGATCCTCCGCAACTGAAATAGATTAGATAAAAAGTACCTTTTCTGTTTTCGAATTTTAGAAACTAGTGTTAAGTTAAGTATAAAATGACGTATATTATTGTATTTTTGTAAAACCCATTTACAAATGATACTTCGATTCAAAAGTTTAGC
>DHLV01000066.1 GCA_002405445.1 Flammeovirgaceae bacterium UBA4659
CTTTTTGGCAAACCATGGCTAGCCCTGCAGGAGCCCTTTTCCTTTGATGTAGACCTTTGCCTTGTATTCGTCAAGTTGCTGCGTGTGGCACTTGGCCTTGGCGATGGCGTTGCGCATGATGGTGTAGGCGGGGTCTTCTTTGCCGGCCCGTATAGTCACGGTCTCCAACACAACTACCTGAGTTTTTAGTGTTACGTTAAGTTCAACAAACCCTTCGCTCACCTCAACCGCAACAGCTTGTGTCTCATAACCCAGATATTGGAAAAGCACATCATACTTTCCGGCCGCCAGCACGATTTCATAGCGGCCCTCTCCATCGGTAACAGCGCCACTTCCGGTCTGCCGTACAAATACCGAGGCAAACGGCAGGGCTTTACCATCATCGGCTTTTACCAAACCCCGGAGGCCTCCCGCCCAACCTGGCACGGCCATCAGACTAACAGCAATTGCAGTAAGAATTGATTTCATCACATCACCAAGACGCAGAAAAGTGAAAAAGGTTGACCAAATTCAGTCAATTATCGGTAAAAATGCTTCTGTCGGATCATTTGTTCAACAGGTTCGGGGACCAGATAACGAATCGACTTATTATTTTGTATGCACTGCCGAATATAAGTAGCGGATATGTCGAGCAGCGGAGCATCGACCAGGGTAACGTTCGGGTGTCGATGCAATTCTGTCTTTTCAGATCCCGGGCGAGGATAAATGTACAACCCGTACAGGTCCAGCAGTTGCCGGTAGTTTTTCCACTTGGGCAAATTTACCAGGCTGTCCTCCCCTAAAATCACACGGAAGCTATAGTTGGGATACCTTTCAACAAGGTGGGCTAATGTATCAATGGTATAACTTGGTCGGGGCAGGTGAAATTCCACGTCACTGACTTCCAATTTGTAATGATCGGCAATGGCCGCTTTAACCATATCGTAGCGGTCAAACTCGTGTAGCAGGCTTTTGGAGTCTTTCAGTGGATTATGAGGCGATACTACGAACCAAACTTTCGACAAATCTGTATTTTCGGCCATAATATTGGCAATAATGAGGTGGCCGATATGAATGGGGTTGAATGACCCAAAGAACAAACCAATTTTCCGGGCTGGGGCATCCATCAGGGTTTCCGTTTGAATTCGTCATAGAGGCGTTGCGCCTCCGCCAGGGATCGGTCGAGCACTTCGTTTACCAAAACAACATCAAACTTATCCTCAAAGGTGAGTTCAAACTTGGCTTTAAACAACCTGCGCGACAGGCTCTCCTCGCTTTCGGTACCGCGGCCGGCAAGTCGCTGCTTCAGAATGTCCAGCGAGGGCACCTTCACAAAAATGGCGAGTGCCCTTTCGCCAAAATATTTCTTCAGGTTTACGCCCCCCTGCACATCAACATCGAAAATCACATTTTTGCCAGTTGCCCAAATGCGCTCAATCTCGGACTTGAGCGTACCATAGAAATTGCCCGCATACACCTCTTCCCACTCGATGAACTCCTGGTTATCAATTTTTGCCTTGAATTCATCCGGGGTTAAAAAATAGTAGTCTTTTCCATGTTCTTCTGTGCGGCCGCGCCTGTCGCGGGTTGAAGCGGAGATGGAGAATCCCAGATCAGGATTGTGGGTTAACAGGTGCTTGACTATCGTGGTCTTCCCTGATCCTGAGGGTGCCGAAAAGATTAGTGCTTTACCGGCCATTGGCTTGAATTTGCATGCGGATTTGTTCGGCAAGGGTTTGGGGCACCTGCCCCCCGCAGCAGGTGGTCTTAACCATCGTCTTGATGAGTTGATCCACCTGGTACTGCTCGTAGCAGGGTATGCATTCAGCGAGGTGGTCGCGTAGAAATTTTTCCTCTTCCGCGGTAGCCTCTCCGTCAACAATCAGTTGCAGCATTTTCATGCATGAGCAGGGCGTGGGGCCGGAGGGTGGGTTTGTGTTTTGCATAGCACTCAGCTTGTATACCCCATTTGGCGGGCGTATTCGGTCAGTTTTTCTTTAAGCAGATTGCGCGCCCGATGCAAACGGCTTCGCACCGTGCCAATCGGGATATCGAGAATCTTAGCCATTTCTTCATACTTGAAACCCTCCAGATCGCACAATATAATTACCGTGCGAAAATCCACATCCAGCGCGTTCAACGCGTTCGAGATTTCATCCCCTAACATCCCCTGCAAAACATCCACTCGAAGGTCCGGTGTAATCTGGCGATCAACATCTTCCGAGTTATAGTACGCCTCCACTTCCTGATAGTCTACCTTATTCGGCTCCTTGCGTTTCTTCCGGTAGTCGTTGATGAAGCTGTTTTTCATGATTCGGAACAGCCACGCCTTGGCATTAGTTCCTTTTTGGAACGAATCTATAAAGCGATATGCTTTCAGGTAGGTATCCTGAACGAGATCCTGAGCATCATCGCTATTCAGCGTCAGCCGGTAGCCGAAGTTGTACATCGAACTCATGTGGGGCATAAATTCATTGTCAAACACGGCCTGCTTCTCGGCAGCGGTATAGTTCTGTCTGGGCGACTCGTCCATCCGGGGCTAAAAATACAAACGGCTACCGAACCACCCTACTGTGCAGGGAAATCAATTACCGATGGTTTTTCCCACGAGGTAGCCAATTTTTTTGATCACGCGCAGTACAGGATTATGCTCGTTTTTATAAGAAGGCCTTACGCGGTCGCGCGTGCCCATGGTGGGTTTATGGTTCGCTAGTTCCTGATAGGGGTGTTGAATTAACGCCTGGCGGTAAGTCTCCGTCAATGAGGCAACTTCCGGGAAATCGTTAAGCTGCACATCAGGATCGTAAACGGATAGTTGCTTCGGTTTTGAAGTTTTAAACCCACTGAAATGGAAAAACCGTAGTGGGTGATCATTCACCTGAAAGATGCCGTTGTGCCGGGTGATTCTGCGGTGATGTATATTCCAGTACGCAACATTGTACCCTGGGTCGGTGATGATTCTGACCTGAGTGAAGTATGCGGGAACAAAGTTTAGCCAGATTTGATCAACGAATAGCCCTGGCTTACCCTGATAGGAGAACTCCGCCATTCGGGCTTTCCACCAATTCAAAAACCGGAGGGCCTGTTCCCCGGCCCGAAGAGCAAAAAAGCCACCGTTAAAGATTCCCGATTCCAACATATGGAGTTCATTCTTTTTGTTAAGCCCGTCTTGGGCCAGCAGGTGAGGAGTCAAAAAAATTTGATCATCCGGGTGGCTCTCAAACACAGGTAAGCGGCCATAAACGACCACATCCGAATCAAAATAGAAAACCTCCTTTGCCCCTTTTTCCCTCATCAGGTAATCGGCATAAAACGGCTTGAGTGCGCATGACAATTCAAAAATGTTGTAACGCGAGAGCATACTTCCGAGATTTGATATCCCGATATCTTCAACAAACAGGAAACGGAGGTTATTTGAAGGCGGAAGCATGACCTCCTTTTTTTCAAGTATGCCCACATAAAACGTATAGTCGGGATGGTGCTGAAGGAAGGAATCCGCCAGTACGCCTGCAAACGGAAGGTAGTTGGCCGAAACAATAGCAAAGGCGGCTTTCATAGATGAACCTGTGAAATCCAAAAGTAGAGGATGCAAGCGGGCATTTGCCTAAATAATCCTGTAATTTTTGTATTCGCCAATACGGTAGCCGACTAACGAACTGATTAATCGCTTTACGCGTTCACGCACGCGGTAGCGCTTTCGGCTAATGTCATGGTCAAACTTCCAATTTCTTCCTTGAATGCGCCCTTGCATCACGAGGGGATGTGTGCCGTTGAATCGCTCCAATGAATCAATCAGAGAATAATCGAACTCATTTGCTGCGGCCAGGTTTTGATCAATCCATTCATCGGTTTGGTAAAATTTACTCCAACCGGTGATTTTCTCCTGCATTTTTCGTGGATCTTTTACACAGCCGTAAGGGTAAA